>NZ_QPJF01000013.1:0-98795 GCF_003337665.1 Halanaerobium sp. ST460_2HS_T2 | reverse complement strand
AAAGGATAAGGGTGTGACTGAATATTCTGTAGATAGTATAGTTTCTCAATAACTTAAATTTGACAATGCTTAAATATTTTTATGCAATGCTAGTGAGAAATTAAATATTTATTTTAACTTAATAGTGAATTAAAAAGTTGGTGAAACAGCGATTATCTTGGAGAATTTTTTCGACATAAAGAGACATAATTCGGGTGGTACACGGTACCTGTACATTTTATTTGCATTTTAAGTTAAGAGGTGTTATAATTTAGATTGGTTAAAAACCCACGCTCTGCTAGCAGCAGGGCCATTAGTCCGTGTGGAGGAGGTGAATGTAAATGGAAACTAGAAAAAGAGATTACGAAACAACTTTTGTATTAAAACCTGATCTTGAAGATGAAGAAAAGCAAAATATTCTTCAGCGTGTCAAAGATGCAATCTCAGATCACGAGGGAGAAGTAACCGAGGTTGATGCCTGGGGTAAAAAACAGTTAGCATATGAAATTAAGGATTACCGTTCTGGTGATTATACAATCTTAGAATTCAATGCCAAAACTACTGTAGTTAATGAGTTAGAGAGAATCTTTAAGATTATGGATGGTGTACTTCGTTATTTAGTAGTTAGAAATGATGCATAATATAAATTTAGGTGGTGAATAATCTTGTTAAACAGAATTGTTTTAATCGGCCGCCTGACACGAGATCCAGAACTTCGCTATACCAGTAATGGAACTCCAGTTTGCAACTTTACCCTGGCTGTTGAGAGAAATTATACCAACCGTAATGGTGATCGCGATGTTGATTTTATTAATATTGTGACCTGGCGGGGTCTGGCGGAAAATTGTGCCCGTCATCTCGGTAAAGGTAGACTGGTTGGAGTAGATGGATCCTTACAAATACGTAAAAGTGAAAATAACAATAGAACTTATATAAATCCTGAAGTGAATGCTGATAATGTGCGTTTTCTAGATTTCGGTAACAATAACGGTAGCCGAAATAATAATCAGGGACAGTATCAGAATAATCAGAGTAACAAGCAGCAGAACAATAATCAGGCTCAGCAGAATAATAATAATCAGCAGCAGAGTCAGGATGATTTTGATGCTCAATTTGATGATAATTTTGATGCTGATGATTTTGATGTACCATTTTAAAAAGGAGGTAAATCTTAATGCCTAGAGGTAGAAATAAATCTTGCCATTTTTGTGCAAATGAAGATAAAAAAATTGATTATAAAGACTTAAGAACTTTAAATAGATATCTTACAGACCGCGGTAAAATTATGCCACGTCGTGTAACAGGAAATTGTTCCAAACATCAAAAATTAATTACACAGGCAGTTAAAAGAGCTAGATCAGTTGCTCTGCTGCCATATGTAAAAGAATAAGTATTTTATGAAGGAGGCAAAATCTATGATGGCGCCTCCTTTCTTTAATAATAGATGTTAATTTCTGCCGGCAGATGAGGTGATAAATTAGATGGATATTAGAAACTATAAAGATAGTATTAGAACCCTGGCCTACATAATTTTATTAACTGCAATTAATTATTTTATCCCATTTTTATCAATGGCAGTTATGATACTCTGGCCGGTGCCAATAGTGTATCTTGTTCAGAAAAAAGAAAGTAATGGGGTAATTACTGTAATTATAATTGCTGCTTTATTTAATGGGGTTTTATTTGGAACTTTTATGGGCCTGATGACTGTAATTGGTTTTGGACTGGTCGGTTTTGTAATTGGAAATGTAATAAAAGAAGGTCTCTCACCTTTAAAAACTCTAATCACAGCAGTAATTACAGTAGTGATATCCCAGGCTTTAATATTTTATGTATCATCAGGAATGCTTAATTTAAATTATCAGACATTACTGCAGCAGATTATAGATAGCTTAAGCAGCGAATTTGATCAGCAGTCAGTAGAACAGCTGATTACTGCTCAAATAAGTTTGATCAGAATGATTTTCCCTGCGCTGCTTGCTGTTTCAGCAACAGTAACCGGTATTTTAAATTACTATGTTTCAGCCTGGTATTTAAGAAGAAGGGGTTTAAATATAGAATTATATAAAGCAGTTAGTAAATGGTATTTTCCCCGCTGGATTGTTTCAGTTTTGATAGTTATCTCTCTTTTAATGACTTCCAATCCGATATTTTTAAATATAAATATTTTTATGTTTTTCCTGGCTTTTTTGCAGGGTTTTTCGGTTTTAATGTATTATTTATCTACAAAGAGCAGTTCTTTTTTGTTAAAATCATTTTTTATATTTTTAATCTTTATTTTTCCACCGGTTCCGATTATTTTAGTATTACTTGGAATGATCGATATGTGGTTTAATTTTAGAAAGCAGAATAATCAACCCGGTTAAAATGACTAAGGAGGTAAAAGATTATGAAAGTAGTATTAACAGAAGATGTTAAAAAGTTAGGTTCTAAAGGTGATGTTGTAGAAGCTGCTGATGGTTATGCCCGCAATTATTTAATGCCTCGCGGTCTGGCTGTGGAAGCAACTCAGCAGAAAATTAAAGAACTAAAAGAAAAAGAAGCAAAGAAAAATCGACTGGAATCAGAAAAAAGAGATGATGCTAAAAAATTAAAGTCTAAGTTAGAATCAGAAAAATTTGTAATCAAGGTTAAGGCTGGCGAAAATGGTAGATTATTTGGTTCTGTCAATACAAAAGATATTGCTGAAGCAGCTGCCGATAAGGGTTATGATATTGATAAGCGTAAGCTGGAACTTGATGATTCTATTAAATCTCTGGGAATGCATACTGTGGCAGTGAAATTGTATGATGATATTACAGCTAATTTAAAGATTAATGTAAAAGAAAAATAAAAGTATAAAAATACCTCCAGGTAGATAGTCTATTTTAGTTAGGCTGTCTACTCTGGAAGTATCAGATCAGCTAAAAAGTCTGGAGTTTAATTTAGAACGGAGTTTAATTTAGAACAAGGAATATTCAAATTTTTGTGATTTATGTCTTTTTTTATTTAAATTAAATATTAAGCAGGATTTTTTAGTTTAATCAAGAATAAAAGAAATAAGAGAAAAAGATTTTTTTACAGTTCTTGAAAACGCTTTCAAATTATTAAATAATCAAATAAAAGGAGTGATCTTAATGAAACTATCTTTTCGCTGGTATGGTGACGATGATCCTGTAACTTTAGAAAAAATTAGACAGATACCTGGAATGGTAGGAATTGTTACAGCTATTTATGATATCCCGGCAGGAGAAGCCTGGCCTTATGAGAAAATCAAAGAGTTGAAAGATAAGGTTGAGGCAGCTGGTCTCGAAATTTCGGCGATCGAAAGTGTGCCGGTTCCAGAGGCAATTAAAATGGGGGTTGAACCCCGGGACCGCTACATTGAAAATTACAAAGAGACTTTAAGAAACCTATCTAAGGCAGGAATTGAAGTTGTAACATATAACTTTATGCCTGTTTTTGACTGGACCCGCTCAGAACTTGATTATGAGCTTGAGGATGGTTCAGAAGCTTTAATCTACAAAAAAGAAGAAGTAGATAAAATGGATCCTGTTGGAGGAGAGCTTGATTTACCCGGCTGGGATACCAGTTATGACAAAGATGAATTGAATGATTTAATGACTGCTTATCAGGAAATTGATGAGGATAAGCTCTGGGATAATTTAGAATATTTCTTAAAAGAAATTATTCCTGTAGCCGAAGAAGAGAATATCAAAATGGCAATCCATCCTGATGATCCACCATGGTCTATTTTTGGTCTGCCAAGAGTTATTGTAGGCAAAGAAAATCTGCATAAATTTTTAAATTTAGTTGACTCACCAGCAAATGGTCTTGCACTCTGTTCTGGTTCCCTGGGAGTTAATCCAGAAAATGATGTGCCTGCAATTATTAGAGAATTTGGGGATAGGATTCATTTTGCTCATGTGAGAAATATAAAAATCACAGGTGAAGATAGTTTTGAAGAAGCTGCTCACTTAAGTGAGAAGGGATCACTTGATATGTATGAGATTATGAAGGCCTATCATGATGTAGGTTTTGAAGGACCTCTTCGCCCTGATCATGGAAGGATGATCTGGGGTGAGACTGGTAAACCAGGTTATGGTCTATATGATCGTGCTCTAGGAGCAACTTATCTTAATGGTCTCTGGGAAGCAATTAATAAATGTAGTAAATAAAAAGGGAAGGAGAGCGATATGTTAAAACTAAAAAAAGAAGAATTAAAAGATAAAGCACAGTGGACTGAAGCCGGAATAAATCCGCCAGAATTTGACTATCAGAACTTAGTTGATAAAACAAAAGCAAATCCTGAATGGGTACACTTTGGTGCAGGTAATATTTTTAGAGCTTTTATAGCTCGCCTGCAGCAGGAACTCTTAAATGAAGGAGAAGTGGAAACAGGAATTATTGCTGCCGAAGGTTTTGACTATGAGATTATAGACAAAATATATAAACCAGCTGATAACTTAAGTCTGGTAGTTAAGATGTCAGCTGATGGTAATCTGGATAAAACACTGCTGTCCAGTATTGCTGAAGGATTAAAAGCTGACTCTCAGTTCGAAAAAGATTGGGAAGAATTAAAAGAAATCTTTAAAAATCCGAGTCTAAAGATGGCCAGTTTTACAGTAACAGAAAAAGGATATAGTTTAGATAATATGGAAGGTGAATTCTTCCCCTTTGTTTTAGAAGATTTTAAAGCTGGACCTGAAGCTGACTTAAATCATCTGATGGCTAAAGTAACAGCTTTAGCTTATGAACGCTACAAAGCAGGAGCCTATCCTTTCTCCTTTGCCAGCATGGATAACTGTTCTCATAATGGCCAGAAATTAAAAGATGCAGTTTTAACTGTAGCCGAAAAATGGTCTGAAAATGAGCTGGTAGAAAAAGGATTTCTGGATTATTTAAATGATGAGTCTAAAGTCGGTTTCCCCTGGTCAATGATTGATAAAATCACTCCAGGACCGGCTCCGGAAGTTCAAAAGAAACTAAAAGAACTGGGCTTTGAAAATACAGAGATAGTAAAAACAGATAAAAACACAGAAATTGCAGCTTTCGTTAATGCTGAAGCACCTGAGTATTTAGTTATCGAAGACAGTTTTCCCAATGGGAAAATACCCTTAGATAAAGCAGGAGCAATTTATACAGATCGAGAAACTGTAAATCAGGTAGAAACTATGAAAGTAACAACCTGCTTAAATCCACTCCATACAGCAATGGCAGTTTATGGCTGTCTTTTAGGACATAGCTCAATAGCAGAAGAGATGGAAGATCAGGAAATAAGAGCTTTAGTAGAACAGATTGGCTATCAGGAAGGGCTGCCGGTTGTTGTAGATCCAGGAGTACTTGATCCTAAAGAATTTATTGATGAGGTGGTAAAAGAAAGACTGGTTAATCCCTATATTCCAGATACACCACAGAGAATAGCCAAAGACACCTCACAGAAGGTGGCGATTCGCTTTGGGGAAACAATTAAATCTTACCGTGAGGCTGAAGACCTTGATCCAGCAGACTTAGTAGTAGTACCTTTGGCTATAGCAGGCTGGCTGAGATATCTTCTGGCAGTAGATGATCAGGGTAATGAGATGCCCTTAAGTTCGGACCCAATGCTGGCTGAGCTTACACCTCAGTTAGAGGGAATAGAAATAGGTAATCCGGATACGCTTGGAGATAAGTTAGAAAATATCTTAAGTAACGAAAAGCTGATGGGACTTGATTTATACCAGGTAGGCCTGGGAGAAAAGATAGAAGGCTACTTTAAAGAAATGATAGCAGGAGAAGGAGCAGTTAGAAAAACTCTAAATAAGTACCTTCTCTAGTCAGAATAGCTAAATCTAATACGATAATTGAGGAGTCTGATTAATTATAATCAGGCTCCTTTTTAAATATTAATTTCTTAATTTGCTTCAATTATCAGGGTTAGTATGTTATATTAGTTTTAAACTGAAAAACTAAAAATTACAGAAGGTGATTGAGATTGGTTGAAAATAATATCTTGGAGATTAAAAACTTAAATTATCGTAAAGACGAATATGACTATTTAAAGGATTTTAAAATGGAAGTTGAAAATAAAAGTATTCATTCAGTTTTATTTCAGAATGAAGAGAGTAAAAACAAATTACTGGAATTTATAAGGGGAGAAAGCAAAACTGCTCAGGGACGTTTGATATTTAAGGGTAGAGAAATTGGACAAGAGAAACTGCAGAAACTTAAAAAAGAAACTATTTATTTTATTAATCGTTATTCTGCTCTCAATCCGGAAAAAGATCCCCTCGGAATTTTTAAATTTAATAAAAAAGGTGAAAAAGAAAATAGGTCGACAGTTTTTCCGGAAATGACAGTTGCTGAAAACATATTTTTTGGCAGAGAACCACTAAAGAAATTTTTGTTTTTTAAGTCAATTGATAATCAAAAAATGTTTGAGGAGACTCTGAAATTACTGGGCCTGCTGGATGTAGAAATTTATCCGAAACAGAAAATGTTAGAATTAAGCCCACTTAAAAAACAGCTGGTAGAACTCTTGAAAGCTTTATCCCTGGGAGCAGAGCTTATCATTATTGATCAGGCAGTGGTGGAATTGAATGCCAGAGACAAAGAGATATTTTTTAGTTTTATGCAGGAGTTAAAGCAAAAAGATTTTACAATTATTTATTTTACTAAAGAAATAGAAGAAGTATTTAATACATCGGATACAGTGACTGTATTAAAAGATGGCAGGAATAATGGAACCCAAAAGGTTGCAAACTTAGAATATAATCAGCTGGCCCTGATGTTAATGGGTCGATAGACTTATAGAATTTTATTTTCAAAAAGAGGAGTTTGATTAATGACTGATTTTTATCCGGTTTTAGAACAATTATTATTAATGGGAGTTTTAATTGCACTTGGTTTTTATTTGAATCGTGCAGGGAAAATTAAACAGGCTGCAGAAAATGGAATAGCCGAACTCACAATAGATATAGCCTTTCCTGCTTTGATTTTTACGAATATAGTTAAAGATTTTGATTTTAGTATGCTGAGACAGTATTTAATTGTACCTATTTCAGCTTTAATAATTACTGTAATTTCAATTTTAATAATTTTTGTTATTACCCGCAGCCGGGGTTATTCTCGCAGAGAACAGGAAGAATTTGCCTTTGTCTCTGTCTTCAGCAATAATATTTTTGTAGGAGCACCAATTTGTCTGGCACTCTTTGGGGCTCAGGGACTAATTCTGGCGATTTTATACGATTTTGGAATGCAGTTGATTCTCTGGACTGTAGGTATCTGGCTTTTAAAAGATAGTGGTCAGAATGCAGAAAGTCATTTTTTAGCAAATATATTTTCACCTCCAATTGTAGGGCTTTTGCTTGGTCTGCTGGTAGTTTTTAGTGGTTTTAAAATGCCACAATCTGTAATAAATATAACTGATAGTATTGGAGCAATTACCGTTCCTCTGGCTATGATTTTTATTGGACTGCAGCTTGCTAAAAACACTTTTGCTGAAGTTATGGCAAATAAAAAGGTTTATCTGCTTTCATCACTCAGGCTTTTGCTTTTTCCAGCTTTAGTTTATCTGGGGTTAGGGATATTTCCGATTCAACCCTTATTAAGAAGTGTAATGACAATCCTGGCGGCAATGCCTGTTTTTGCCAGTTCTTCTGTAATTATGGAAAAGTACGGACATAAAAGTGATTTTGCCTCAGCTGCAATTTTTGCAACCATAGTTTTTATGGCATTTACTCTGCCTTTATTTATCTGGTTAACTGTTTAATTTGAAAGCATTTTCAAAAAAGAATATAATTAATACGAGGTGAAAGATAGTGGTTTCTATAAATGATGTAGCAGAAAAGGCAAATGTATCAATATCTACTGTATCGAGAGTGATTAATCAAAATGCTAATGTTTCACGTGAAAAGGAAGAAGCAGTTTTAAAGGCTGTTGATGAACTTGATTATATTCCAAATGGTTTGGCTCAGGGATTGGTAACTAAAAAAAGCAAATCGATTGGTGTTTTAATTGCTGATATCGCTAATCTTTATTATTCTTATCTGGTCAAAAGTATAGAGAAAGAACTTCGGGCTGCCGGATATTATGCAGTGATTGGCAACACTGAGTGGGATGGAAAAAGAGAAAAAGAATATGTGAGACATTTAATGCAGCGGCAGGTCGATGGTTTTATTCTGGCTTCAACTTCTTTAACCTCTTCTTATTTAGAGCAGTTATTAGAAAAGGATATTCCCCTGGTAGTATTAGACCGCGAAATTAAATCAGATAAGATAGATAAAATAAGAATTGATGATTATAAAGGTGGTTATCAGGCTGCAGAACACTTACTGGAATGCAGGTATAATTATTTTATTCACCTCCAGGGAGCCGATTTTACAGCTACTGCGGCTGATCGTGCTCGCGGCTTTAAAGATTGTATGCAGGATAATGGTATTGATCATTCTAATTATAAAGTTATTTCTTCATCTTTTGTCGAATCCGAAGCAGCTCAAGATATTGCTCAGTTTTTGGATTCAAATAATATTAAAGATAAGCGCCCCGGGATTTTTGCTGCCAATGATGCAGCTGCTTTTGGGGTTTTAAAAGAACTAAAAAAGAGGGGGATAAAAGTTCCCGAGCAGGCGGGAGTTGTTGGTTTTGATAATGTTAATTTTGCTGAATATTCAAGCCCGGCTCTAACAACTATCAGCAGGCCAATTGATGAAATCGGAAAAATTTCCGCCAGAACGTTACTGAAGAGACTAAATATGAATGAAAATGAAAAGATAACAGAAAAGGATATAACTCTTGCCGTAAAATTAATAAGGAGAGAGAGTACGGCCAAAATATCGGAGGAGAAACTATGATGAATTTTCTGAAGGAAGAAAAGAAAATAATTTTTATATATATTTTACTTGGCTTTGCCTGGATTTATTTCTCCGACACTTTACTTTATAAGCTGGCCGGTAACTCAGAAGTTTTTCGGATTCTGCAGTCCTTTAAAGGCACCTTTTATGTCCTGGCGACTGCTGTTTTACTTTACTTATTGATTAAACGCTATGTTGATAATTTAAAGGAGCAGAAAGAAGAGCTAAATGCTTTAAATGAAGAACTAACAGCTTATAATGAAGAGCTTTTAGCGATGAATGAGGAGCTGGACCAATCACTGGATGAGTTAAATGAAATGAATGAAAAATTTATTTCGATGATTAATCTGGTTTCGGATCTAGATAAACAGAATAATCTGGATCAGGATCAGTTTCTATCACGTTTATTAAAACAGGCGGTTAAAATCGTGCCGGAAGCTGATTATGGTAAAGTATATTTGATTGAAGATGGAGTTTGCAGATTTATAGATGCTGTCGGCCATGATATTGAAATTTTAAAAAATCTAAAGGTTGATCAGAAAAGCTTATTTCATTATGACGAAAGAGGTATTTTTACTTCTGAGCAGTATTCAATAAATTTAGATAAGATTCCGCGCAAATACCAGAAAGAATTTAAAAAGGCCTTAAAAGAAATTAAAGATTCACTTTTTATTAATATTGAAGTTAATGAAAAAGTTGTCGGTAGAATTTCACTTGATATTGCCGCAGCCAGCAGTGCTGAATTTAGAGATACAACTAAAAAAGTGCTGCAGTCTTTTGCTATGTTAGCTTCTTCCTTTTTTGCTTTTAAGCGTTTTGATAAACTACAGGGTAAATTTACAAAAGAATTAATTTCATCAATAATTAGGATTTTAGAAATTTATGATAGTTACACCAAGGGACATTCTGAAAATGTCGCCAATCTTGCGGCCAATGTTGCGGAAAAAATGGGGCTTTCTCGTAAAATGGTGGTTGATACTTACTGGGCCGGGATGGTTCATGATATAGGAAAACTTCTGGTTCCAGTAAATGTTCTCAATAAAAAAGGAAAGTTAACTGAAGAGGAATATCAGTTGATAAAAAAACATCCCCTCTGGGGAAGTCAGGCTCTCGCGAATTCTGCAGTTTTAAAACACATTTCAAAATATATTTTATATCATCATGAACGTTGGGATGGCAATGGTTATCCGGAGGGAATAGAGGACAAAGAAATCCCGCTGGTTTCTCAAATTATTGCTGTTGCTGATTCCTGGGATGCAATGAGATCCGAGCGTTCTTATAGAAAACCCTTGAGTAAAGAAGAAGCGATAGCTGAGATTGAAAACAATAAGGGGAGCCAGTTTTCGCCTGAGGTTGCTGATCGATTTTTAGAGCTTGTTTCAACAAGTGATTTTTCTATTAAAAAGACCGCTCTAGATTCCAGCAGTGGTCCGGATTCTGTTACTCTTAATGAAGATTATTTTGAATATCTTTTTGAAGAAAGTGCGGAAGGAATTGTAGTACTGGACAGCAAATTTAGAATAATAAAAAGTAATAAGTATTTTTTGGATATGTTCGATTATAAACGATATGAGGTTTTAGATAAGCATATTAAGGATGTTGTTGTACCGGGAGAGAAAAGCAAGGAGACTGATAGATTTATTGAACTTGTTAAAAATGGAGAAAGAGTTAATGCCCGAACATTTAGAGAAAATAGCAGTGGAGAAAAAGTTGAAGTATCTGTTCAGGGATTTCCTATTTCTTTAGCTCAAGGCAAAACAGGATACTATATAATTTATCAGGATATTAGTGAATTTAAAGATTTAGAAAGAAAATATTTTAACTCACAGCAGAAATACAGAGCTTTATTTGAAAATGAAGATATTATCATTTTGATTATTGATCCTGAAACCGGGCAAATAATTGATGCCAATCCAGCAGCTGAGAACTTTTATGACTGGAATAAAGCTGAGCTTAAATCAAAAAAAATATCAGAGATCAATGTTTTGAGTCCTGCTGAAGTAAAGGCGGAGATGAGAAATGCCAGAGCAAATGATAAGAATAGATTTTTATTTAAGCATCGATTAGCTTCGGGTGAGATTAAAAAGGTTGAAGTTTACAGTCAGCCAATTAAATTTGAAGAAAAAGAATATTTATATTCTATAGTTCATGAACTTAAAAGCAAAGAGGCCAAGAAATTAGAACTTATTAACTAAATTTTATTTAGAATTATTTATTTATCAAACAAGGATTTTTTTAGCAAATAGAGAATTATATAATTACAGGAGGTCGATATTATGAGAAAAATTCTGGTAGCTGTTGATGGTTCTAAAAGTGCACAGAAAGCTGCAAAAAGGGCTGCCGATCTTGCTCAGGATGTAGGGGCTGAAGTAACTTTGATTCATGTTTATACCGAGTCCGCTCAGATTCCAGTTAACCAGTTCAACGAAGTGGCCTCTTATCTATCTGCAGAAACAATGGAGGAGATTATGTCTCAGCAGGAAGATACAATTAAGGAAAAGAGGCAAAAAATTCTGGATGAGGATGCTGAGTTTTTTCAGGATAAGGGAATCAAATCAGATAAAGTACTTCTACACGGTGATCCAGCAGATGAAGTCTGTGATTATGCGGAGAAAAATAAATTTGACCTGATTGTTGTTGCTGACAAGGGTCATGGTAAAGTAGAGAGGTTTTTGCTGGGCAGTATTAGTGATAAAATTGTAAGGCATGCCAGAACTTCAGTAATGGTTGTTAAGTAAACTGTAAACGAAAAACTTGATGTCAGGTAATTTAGTTTTGATATCAAATACCTGGCATCAAGTCTAATTACAACCTCAAAAATTAAATATTTGATGCTAAACCTCTTTAAAAGGAGGTTTTTCTAATTAGGATTAATAAGATCAAAATGAGTTGAAATATTATCTTATAAGGAGAAAAAATTATGAAAGAATCTGAAAAACAAATTAAAATGAAAAAAGTTAAATGGGGAATTATAGGTTGTGGAGATGTTACCGAGAGAAAAAGTGGCCCAGCACTACAAAAAATAGAAGATTCGTCCCTGGTGGCGGTTATGAGAAGAACAGGGGAGCTTGCCAGAGATTATGCGCGTCGGCATCAGGTTCCGCGCTGGTATGATAGAGCAGAAGATTTAATTAATGATCCAGAAGTTAATGCTGTTTATGTTGCTACACCACCCTCTACTCACAGAAAATATACTATTATGGCAGCTAAAGCAGGATTACCCGTTTATGTAGAAAAACCAATGGCCAGAAATTATACAGAAGCTCAGGAAATGATTAAAGTCTGTAAAGAAAATAATGTGCAGCTCCATGTAGCTTATTACAGAAGAGCAATGCCCAGATTCTTAAAAATCAAAGAAATTATAGAGCAGGGTAAAATTGGAGATGTTAGAACAGTAAATATCAGACTGGCTCAACCAGTCGAAGAAGCAGAAAAAGATGAGGCAAATTTACCCTGGAGAGTTCTACCTGAAATTGCAGGGGGAGGAAAATTCTTAGACCTGGCCGCACATACTTTAGATTTATTTGATTATTATTTTGGTCCAATAGAGCAGGCTTCCGGTTTCGCTGCTAATCAGGCTGGCTACTATCCGGCTGAAGATAGTGTGGTAATGAGCTTTAAATTTGAAAATGGAATACAGGGAATTGGCAGCTGGACATTTAATGGCTATCATGATCTGGACCAGAATGAAATTATAGGAAACAAAGGACGCCTAATCTTTTCCTCTTTTAGTGAAGAGCCAATTATTTTAGAAAATGAAAAAGGCCATCAGGAAATAGAGTTTTCCTACCCCGAACATGTTCAGCAGCCACTTTTAACAAAAGTAGTTGCCAGTCTTTTAGGAAAAGGAGAGTCACCTTCTACAGGAGAAAGTGCTGCCAGAACTACCGAGATTATGGATCAAATTATAGCAGATTATTATAGAGATTAAAAAAGTGGAGAGAATAATAAAATATAGAAAATAATATATTCAAATAAATTTTTTAACAGCTTCCCTCTGGGAGGCTGTTTTTTTTAAAACTTATAGCTGGTTAAGAAAAAAAGTCTTATGGTTGGAATTTTGGGTAAAAAATTTTGGATAAAAGACTGGATATAATCTGAGCTTTCAGCTTGACTTTATAAACTATTAGCAGTATAATAATTTTATCGAACGACGGGTCGGTCAAAAAAGGAGGAAAATTTATGACACCTAAACTGGTGGACACTGATCAGAGAAAAAGAGAAATAATAGAAGCAACTATTTTTGTATTATCAGAAAAAGGAATCAAAGATATCAGAATAACTGATATCGCAAAAAAGTTAGATCTGGGTAAGAGCACAATTTATGAGTATTTTAAAAACAAGGATGATTTATTAAAACAATCTTTCGAATTTTTTCTGCAGGAGCTTTATATACCAGAAGCAAATGAAAAATATTCGTTTTTGGAGGAGTTAAACTATATACTTGACAGATATTTAAAGCATACAGATCAAGAGTTAAAACAATTTAATGTGATTATAGATATATTTTTTGCCAGTATTAAAGGTGATTTTAAAGAATTTGATTTTGTGTTTAATGATTATATTAACTATATGGTTGAAAAAATTAAAAAAGATCAGCAAGCAGGCCTGATCAGGAAAGAAGTTAATCCCCAGGCAGCAGTTTCCTGGATTGGTGCCACTCTTGATGGTCTGGGAATTCAGCTGATTATGAGAGACGAATTTAATGGTGAGGAAATTTTCTCTTCTTTTTTAGAAGCAGTTGAGGTTTATTTAAAAAATAAATAATTTAGTTTTAATTAGAGGTGTAAAATATGAGAGATAAACTATTTAATTATCTGGCCAATACAATTATCAAAAAACCTAAGACTATTTTAATCATTACCGCACTTGTTACAATAGTATTATTATTATTTTCATTTAACCTTAACCTGGAGTTAAGCTGGGTTGGTTTGGCCCCTAAAGGTGATCCTTCTCAAACTGAATTCCGGAAAATTGTAGATAATTATCCTTCGGCCAGTAAAATGTATGTAACTGTAGAAGATAAAGGTGGAGATTTAGAATCAGCAGCAAAAATTGCAGCTGAAAATCTGGAAAAACTGCAGTATGTAAAACGAGTAGATTATCGAGTAAATATGGATTATTTGCTTGATAATGGCCTTCTGCTCTATGAGTCTGATAATTTAAATAACATAACTGATATTTTAAAAAATCCGAATCTAACCGGCTTTATAACAAACTTGAATGACCTTTATGAAAAAGAATATAAGGGTAATAGTAGTGGTATTGAAGATGATAAGCAGGAGATGGTCAGAACCTTAAGAGGTTTAGATTATTTTCTTCAGTTAGCGGATCGATCATTGACTCAGAATATTAAATTTGAAGAGATGGATAAAGGGGTTAAAAGATTGCTTGTTGGAGATCCCTATCTGAGTTCCATCAAAGGAGAAACTTTATTAATGACTGTACAGCCTACTTTTGGAGCTCTGGATTATAATAAACTGAAGCCAGGTGTAGGTGCCATTGCAGAGGAGCTGAAAAAGATAGAAAAAGAGCATCCAGGATTTAAATATGGATTAACTGGAATGCATGTAATTGCCAGAGATGAAATGGAAAGCACAACCAGAGATTCAACTCTGGCCATGATAATAGGTCTGATTCTGGTCCTAATAATTTTAATAGCGGCTTTTAAAATGTGGTTATCACCCCTTTTGGCAGCAGTTCCTTTAATTGTTGGTATAATCTGGGATATGGGATTGACTTCTATATTTATTGGTAGATTAAATATTTTTACTGTTTTTACAGCTGCCATGTTGATTGGACTGGGGATTGATTTTTCTGTTCATATTCTGAGTGGATTTACAGAAGCTCGCAGTAAAGATTATTCTTTAGAAGATTCTGTGCATTTTACTTTAGAGAAGGTAGGTCCTGGTATACTTACTGGTGCTTTAACTACTGCTGCAGCTTTCTTTACTCTGACAATTAGCTCACTTGGTTTTTTAGTTGAGCTGGGCTTGATTATGGGAATGGGAATTTTGAGCATTATGCTAGCAGTTTTCCTAATCTTACCTGCATTATTATTTCTAAGAGATGGAAGCAAATCTTCTACGGTCAAAAAGGGTAATTATCCTGTAATTGGTAAAATGGCTGCCTGGTCCAGAAAATGGAGATATCCTGTTTTAGCTATAGTATTACTAATCCTTATTTTTTCAGCCTGGCAGGGAACTATGGTTGACTTTTATTTGAGTATCAAAAAAATTGAACCAGAAGGACTGGAATCGATAAAAGTAATGGATGATATTGCTGATAAATTCAATATGAGCAATGATGCAGTTCTGTATACCACTGATAATTTAAAGAAAACTTATCAGCTGGCAGAAGAAATAAAAGACCAGCCCCAGGTTGAAAGAGTAAGTGCAATTACCGAATACCTGCCTCCATCAGATATACAGCAGCAGAGATTAAAAAATTTAACTGCTGTTAATCAAATGCTAAAAAGGAGACCGGGCTATCAGAAACCGGATATAAACAATTTAATTACTCAGTTAAAAAGGTTAGAAAATAATTTGATTGAAATTGGTCAGCTTTCTTATATGTCCGGGATAGATGAGGTAGTAAATGTTACAGATAAAATCACAGGTTTGCCCGGGAATCCAGGAATATTATCAAATTTTATAAGTAAACTGGAAGCTGAAAAATATCAACAGCAAAAATTAAATGATTTTGTCAGCAGTTTTTATGATAGTTTCAGTGAGAATAGTGGAAAAATGGAAATCAAGAGTGAGCTTACAGTAAATGATTTACCGGCAGATATAAAATCACAATTTATAAGTGCAGATGGCAGTTCATATCTTAATTCAGTCTATGCTAAAGGAAACCTGTGGGACAGAATAAAAGAACCTTTTGGCAGCAGGTTTATTCACATGCTGAGAGAAAAAGTGCCCCGGGTTACAGGTACCCCAATTTTTATGCGGGTCTTATATGATCAGGTTAGTAAGGAGGTAACTGAAGCAGTTTTCTTAATTGCTGTTACACTGTTGTTACTGTTATTTTTCCATTTCCGGTCATTCAAAGAAGCTTTTATTGCCTTTTTACCTCTCATTTCAGCTCTTACAGTAACAATGGGACTCATAAAAATTCTAAATGTTAACCTGGATATTTTTAGTGTGCTTGCTTTTCCCTTAATTATTGGAATTGGGATTGATGATGGTGTTCATGTGATTCACCGTTTAAATATTAGTGATCAGGATATGCAGACAGTATTTAGCAGTGTTGGACGAGCTATTTTACTTACCACTCTGACAACGATGGCATCATTTGGTTCTTTGATGATTGCTCAATATCAGGCTATATATCGTCTGGGAGTGACCCTGTTTATTGGAGTTGCCTTCTGTTTTATTATGACTTTAATTATTATTCCGGCTTTATTAACTAATAAAAATAAAATTAATGAAAGTGAGGAGAATTAAGATGAAAATAGCAAAAAAAATTATTAATTTAAGTATTCTAGCAGCTTTAATGATTATAATTGCTGTCAGTATTGTTAATGCAGCAAATATAACAGGTCAGGAGATTATAGATAAGGCAGAAGATAATATGGATTATGGTAATTATCAGAGCCAGGCTCAGATGACAATCCACACAACCGGTGGAGATAAAAGAGAACTTAAAATGGAGATCCGGGGTGAAGGAACTGAAAAATCAATTATGAAATATTATGAGCCTGCCCGGATAGAAGGAGTAACTTTTCTTTTTATCAAAGATGATATCTGGTCTTTCTTTCCGAGAACAGGAAGAGTTAGACATTTAGCTGCATCTACCAAAAATCAAAAAATGATGGGAAGTTCTTTTAGTTATGATGATTTTAGCAGTGAAGCTTTTGAAGATTACAGCGTGAAATTAATTGGAAACGAAAAAATGCTGGGAGAAGAGTGTTATAAAGTTGAAGGTCAGGCTAAAAGTGATGAGGCAGCATATGATGGCTTTACAGCCTGGGTTACAGAAGGAGATTTTCGACTGCTTAAAGTTAATTATTTTAAAGCTGGAGAAAAGATAAAGGTGATGACCATCGAAACTTTTATGAAGGTAAACGGGAAATTAAGGCCAAAAAAAATTACAATGAAAGATTTAAATGAAGATAATCAGACTGTTTTTGAGTATATAGAAATTGAAACTGGAGTTAACTTTAGACCTAATTATTTTAATAAGAGAAATTTAGAGAGAATTTCTAAAAGCCAACTTTAAAATTTATATAAGGAGGAGGCCTGATTTTCAATGAAAAAAATAATATCTATTCTATTTATATTAATATTAATATCGGTGGTTTCTTATCCAGTTCTGGCGGTAGATTTTTCTTATGGAGGGCAGTTAGATAGTTATCTGGAAAGGAAGAATAATAATTATAATTTTGCTAATGAGCTTAAGTTAAAATTTGATTTAGGCAGCTTTAATTATAATGGACATCTGGAAGGAGCTTTGATTAATCAAGATAGTAAATTTTCCAATCTGAGCCAGTTTTCTCCCGATAATGAAGTTAAATTAGATAAAGCCTATCTTGATTTCTGGTTTGCTTCTGGTGAACTTAAGCTTGGAAAACAGAGGATTGCCTGGGGTTCTGGTTATTTTTTTAATCCAACTGATATAATAAATCCGCTTAAGGAAGATAATAAAAGCGAAATAAATCCCCGTCAGAGTACAGACAGCATTTTTGGCAGCTATTATCTGGGCAAAGGGGCGCTGCAGGGAGTTATAGTAACTGATTTTCAGCCTTTAGGACCTGACAACAATGATCAAGCAGTAGAGGTGGCCCGGTCAATTAATCCCGCTCTGGATGGGAGTGTAGTTTTACCACAAGATTTTAGCGATGAGCTCGAATATGGATTGAGGTACACAACAGTTATTAATTATTACGATTTTTCTCTCATGTATTATCAGGGAAGAGAGGACTATCCAGTTGTATCTGCTTTTGAAAGTAACAATACTCCTCCTGAGGTCATTTTTAGTTATCCGGAAAAAGAAACTTTTGGACTTGATCTTTCTGGCACCCTTGCCGGGGGAGAAATAGGAGTCTGGGTTGAAGCAGCATATACTAATCCAGATATTGGGCATAATTATTTACAATCGATCATTGGTCTGGACTATACCTACCAAAATGGTCTTCATCTGCTTGGTGAGTATTATAGAGATGAAAGTTTAAGTAATTTTATACCCGGTCAGGAGGTAAAGACTAAAGATTTTTTGGGCTTAGAAAGTGATTATAATTTAACTGATCTGCTGAAAATTACAGGAAGTTTATTGACGCCGTTTAATTCCGATTTTTATCTTTTAAATGGAGAGTTAAATTATTCGATGGCCCAGAATGTCAAGTTAAAAGCAGGATTTAATCAACCAATAAATGAGGAAGGAACAATTTTTGAGAATAATGACTTATTTCCGGCTGAAGATAATCTTTATTTAGAACTTTCCTATTATTTTTAGTAAAAATATTTGACAAAGTGAAATTAAAAGAATATAATGTGACTACAAAGTCATATGACTTAAAAGTCATAATAAATCTGAAAATTTATTTTTATTAAACTCTGGCAAATATTTAGGAAAAAGAAGGTGGACAAATGCCTAAACAAACTTTTTTTAATTTGAACAGCTCCAAACAGAATAGAATTATTGACGCAGCTATAGCAGAGTTTGGGACTCACCCTTATTTAAAGACGAGCATTAATAGAATAATAAAAAAAGCAGATATATCTAAAGGTAGTTTTTATCAGTACTTTAATAATAAAAAAGACCTCTATAAGTATGTAATTGATCAGGTTTCAGATGCTAAAATGAAGTTTTTGGGAGAAAAACTGCAAAATTATCAGCAGTTAGAATTTTTTGAGCTGCTCAGAGAGCTTTTTATAGCCGGAATTCAATTTAGAAAAAACTTTCCCCGTTATTCGGAAATTGGTGATCGGGTTTTAAACAGCAGTAATAAAGATTTAAAAAATGAACTTTATGCTGAGAGCAAACCAAAAAGCAATGATTTCTTTGAAAAACTCTTACTAAAAGCTGTTCAGGAAGGAAAAATTGACCCAGAGATTGATATAAAATTCACAGCATTTATGCTAACTGAATTTTCGGTCAGCATAGTAAATTATTTTTTTGAGACTCATGACACTGATAATGTAGACGAAATTATGAATTATGTAGATAAAATGCTCTATATCATGAAAAATGGTATAGCAAAGGGGGATAAAAATGTCACTAATTAAGTTAACAGGCCTGGAAAAAATTTATCAGCAGGGGAAAATTGAGGTACCTGCTTTAAGAGGAATAGATATGGAGATTGAGTCAGGAGAGTTTACAACTATTTTTGGTCCCTCTGGTTCTGGAAAAACTACTCTGCTAAATATGATTGGCTGTCTTGATAAGTCCACAGCGGGCGAAATTATTTTTGATGGACATTCAATTAATGACTTAGATAATAAAGAATTGGCAGAAGTTAGGCGTTATAATTTAGGCTTTGTATTTCAGAGTTATAATTTAATTCCAGTTTTAACTGCTTTTGAAAATGTAGAATTTGCAATTAGATTAATAGATAAGCACAGTAAAAAAGAAAGAAAAGATAAGGTGATGTCACTTTTAGAAGAGGTTGGACTTGGAGATATGGCCCACAGACGGCCAAATGAACTTTCTGGAGGACAAAAACAGAGAGTAGCCATTGCCAGAGCTTTAATAAAGGAACCTAAACTTGTTCTGGCAGATGAACCAACCGCCAATCTGGATTCGGAAACCAGTCAGGAAGTTTTAGAACTGATGAAAGAAATGAATGAAGAACTTAACACAACTTTTATTTTTTCAACTCATGATCCTCAGGTAATGGATTATGCTCGCCGTTTAATTGAGATTAAGGATGGAAAAATCAGCAAAGATCAGAGGAGGGATTAGTGATGTTTTTTCTCAGGATGGCGTTTAAAAATTTAACACGTCATAAAAGAAGAACTATCATCACAGCTCTGATAATTGCCTTTGCAATTTTAATCTATGTAATGACAGATGGCTTAATGTTAGGAATGACTGAGATGTCATTTGATAACATTATTAATTTAGAAAGCGGTCATCTGCAGGTTGTAGATCAGAACTACTGGGAAGATAGAAAAGAACTGCCCTTAAAAAATTTAATCACTCCCTCAGCAGAGCTGGAAGCTGAAATAAAAAAAACAGCCGGCTATGTCGCAATGACAAAAAGGCTAAAGTTTGCTGTTAATTTAAATAATGGCATAGATGAGTTACCCGTTACTGGAGTTGGGATTGATTTGGGCCAGGATGATAAAGTTTTTGAATTACAAAACTACCTGGTCGAAGGTAGGATGCCGGAAGCAGACAGCAGTGAGATTATCATGGGAGCAAAGCTGGCCGAATTAATGGATTTTAAAACAGGAGATTATGCTGTAATGCTGATTAGAACCGAGGAGAAAACCTTCAATACAATTGACGGAGAAATTGTAGGTCTTTTTAATACACCTCATCCAAGTCTGAATGAAAGCAATGTTTTTTTACCTCTATCTACGGCCCAGGATCGTTTAAATACAAAGGGTAAAATAAGTCATTATGCAGTTAGACTAAGTGATCAAAATCAGGCTCTTACTGCTGCAGAAGAGTTAAGTACAAGATTGGAAGCTCCTTTGCAAGCATATTCCTGGAAGGATGCGGCTAAAAATCTGGTAACAATGATTGAAATGCAGGATATTGAAACTCAGGTTGTTCTGGCAGTAATTCTTACCCTGGCTGCAGTAGGAATAATTAATACTGTTATTCTATCTGCTCTGGAGCGAATGGAAGAACTGGGAATGATGAAAGCTCTGGGTATGCACGAGAGAGAAATTGTATATACTTTTATGGGAGAAGCTGCTGGTATAGGAGTAATCGGTGGAATAATGGGAATTATTATGGGGATCATCGGCCTCAGTATTTTTAATATTAATGGAATTGATATTTCAACAATTACGGCAGGAGGAGATATGACCTACGGTTTTCCTTTAAGTGGAACTATTTATGCTGGCTGGGAAATTAGTTCATTTATCTTTGTTTTTATTTATGGAATTATCGTTTCAGTTCTGGCAAGTATTTTCCCTGCCCTATGGGCTGCGCGCAAAGACCCTGTAAAAGCAATTTATCACCGCTAAGGAGGTTAGGAAATGAAATTTTTAATAAGTATTGCTTTCAAAAATATGTTTAGAAATAAATTAAGAACTGTAGTTTCTATCCTGGCTATTGCCTTTGCAGTAATGGTAATTGTTTTTACCAGGGGATTGATTGATGGGATGATCGAAGATACTTACTCACTCTATATTCATTATGACACCGGCCATATAAAAATTATTGATCAAGAATACGAACAAAAAGAAAAATTGCTGTCTTTAAATTATACGGTTAATGGATTGGAAAATAAATCACTATCAGAAATGGAATCCGACTTAAGTGATCTTGATGGAATTGAAATGGTAGTTCCCCGCTTAAAATTCGGGGCAGCAGTAAGTACTGAAGAAGAACTGGTACAGTTGCTGGCCTGGGGAGTTGACGGAAAAAAAGAACTTAAATTTACAAATATTGGTAGAGAATTAAGTCGAGGTAGAATGGTTGAGTCTGGCAAAAGAGAGGTTGTGATGGGGACAGCTTTACTGGATAAAATAAATAAAACTGTTGGCGAAAAAGTGACAATGGTTTATACTACAGCCTTTAGTTCTTTTCAGGGAGCAACCTTTGAGATTGTCGGAGAGATAAAAAGTAATCTTCCTTTATTAAATGAACAGGTTGTGTTTATGCCAATTGATACAGCAAGACAGCTGCTTTATTTAAATGACGAAAGTACAGAACTGCTTTTAGTTACTGCAGATAGAGATCAGGTTAATAATTACCTTCCTGCTGTCAGAAATTATTTAGATCAGAATGGGGGAGAGCGTTATCTTGCTCAAAGCTGGAGAAGTGGTAATACATTTATTCAGCTTTTAGAAGTGAGTGAGAAAATTTATAATTTTATCTATTTATTCCTGGTTCTGCTGTCATCAATTGTAGTTATTAATACACTGGTAATGATAGTTAAAGAAAGAACTCAGGAAATAGGTATGATGAGTGCCCTGGGATTAAAAAGCCGAGAAATCCTGGAGCTATTTCTTCTCGAAGGTTCTGCCATGGCAGTGATCGGAAGTTTTTTGGGAGCACTGGGCGGAGGTTTAATAAATTATTATTTATCCGGAGTTGGTTTTGATTACAGTGCAGCTTTTGAAGACATTGATGTTTTAATGAATCCAATTATTTATCCAACATTTAAAATTGAACACATGATTTTTGCCTTTGTTATCGGAGTAGTTGTGACAACTTTAACTGCGATTATTCCGGCCAGAAGAGCTGCTAAATTGGAGCCAACAGAGGCACTGCGCGAAATTTAATAAGTATAAATCTATTCTTTGTTTTATAACGTTTTATAACTTAGAACAAAGCTAAATATTAATTGATTTAGAAAGGGGTCAAAATAATGTTTGCCTATTTAAAGAAACGTAATTATATTAATCTAAAAACCATATTAATTGCTGCGCTGGTTTCTGCTATCCTGGTTAGTATTAATCTGTCTGCTGCCGCTCAAACTACTGCCGCTCAAAATCTGTCTGCAGATGAGATAATCAATCGCCGAGATGAAAATGAATATGTAATTACTGCTTATTCGGAGGCAGAAATGATTATTAAAAATAGCGGTAGATCTCAGACCAAGACTATGCGCAGCTGGCAGGATAAAGAAAACGCTCTGGCAGAATTTACAAACCCGCGTGATCGAGGCACTAAATTTTTAAAAAGAGGTGACGATCTCTGGATGTTCTTTCCTCAGGCAGAAGATCTGGTTAAGATTTCAGGTCATATGCTGGAACAGGGAATGATGGGAAGTGACTTTTCCTATCAGGATATGCTGGAATCAGATAAATTAACAGACCTGTATAATTTTAAGCTTCTTGGAGAAGAAGAATATGAAGGCAGGACGGCTTATAAACTTGAAGGTGTAAAAGTACCGGGTAAAGAAGTCAGCTATTACAGAAGGGTAGTCTGGATTGATAAGGAAAGATTTGTTGGTTTAAAGGAAGACCTTTATGCCGAAAGTGGTAGATTGCTCAAGGAGGCAAGAGTTCTGGAGGTGGAAGAAATAGAAGGACGCTGGTATCCGGTGCATATGGTAATGGAAAATAAACTGCGCCAGAATACAAGTACTGAATTTATTGTCAGGGAAATTGAATTTAACCCGGATTTGCCGGATAATATTTTTACTCTCGAAAGATTACGCTAAATAAGAAGCAGCCTGATTTAAAAATCAAAATTAATCTGCCAGACAACGTTATAAGGATGGTGATGGAAGAAGATGAAATTTTTAAATAGTAGATATAGTATATTTTTAATAATATTTGTTATTATAATAGCTATACTCTCGGTTCCAGTAACAGCTGCAGATATTGGGGGAAAGGCCAGTCTAATCAGTAATTTTACTTATCTTGATTCAGAACTGGATAATAATCTGACTGCAGAATTGGAGCTGGAATGGTTTTTACCCTATGATTTTCCTCTTAATATTCAGAACAGAGCTGTTATTTCTCTAGCAGAAGCGAGAGAAGATAACTTTGAGCTCTGGTTTAAAAAATTATATTTAAAAGAAAAGCTGGGTCCTTTTGATCTCAGCCTTGGTAGGCAGCCGATTTCCTGGTCTTATGGTGCTTTAATTAATCCCGTTGATTACAGTCTGGGAGCCGAAAATTTAGAGGAAGAAAGCAGAGCCAAATTTGTTGATGGTATAGAGTTATATTATCCTATTAATTGGGGAAGTGGTCTGACTTTTGTTGCTTCCAATCTTGAAAATCAAAAAGACCATAAATGGGCTTTGAGAGGAAGAACCACTTTTAAAGGCTATGATTTAAGTCTCAGTTATGTTAACACCCCTGTAGAAGCTGCGGCGGATCTGGAGCGTTATGGTTTAACTGCGAAAGGTGATCTGGGTCCAGTTGGTATTTATGGGGCTTATGGTCTCTGGCAGAGTGATGAGATTGATTATAAAATTTATCAGCTTGGTACAGATTATAGTTATCATTATCTGGCCGGAAGTCAGCTCTATCTGCAGGCAGAATATTTAAGACTTGAAGGCTTGGAAGGAGATATTTCTGCTTTTGACTTATTTAGCCTGGAATCATCAACAGCTGCAGCGAACAGTTCAGATATCAAAAGCAGTTTAGATTTTATTAACACTAATTTAAGTTATGAGATTGACGAATTCTCCTCGATTGGAATAATGACTGTGAGTTATTTAGATGATGGCAGCACTTTATTTATTCCTAATTACAGTTACCTTTTTAGCAGCAACCTACTACTTGAACTGCGGGGCAGTCTTGCCGCCGGTAGTGAAGGAGAGATTTTGGGTGGAGATGCTAAAGGTCTAGAAATTAATTTAAGTTATACTTTTTAAAAACGTACACGCACCGTGAACCTGTCAGTTTATGTCGGTTAAAGTAGAAATTAATTTAATTGTTTTTGGCAAAATTTTTTCCTCCCTCTGTCAATTGGTCTAATTATGTTTTATAATAAAATAAAGAGGATAATTAAATCGAGATTTATTCGAGCAGCTAAATCTTTTTGGCTAATTCTTTGCTCAGATAATGAAGTCAAGCTGTTTAGGGGCTGATATTTATGAAAAAGAAAGTTATTGATAAGATAATCAAAATTGCCAGAGAAAATAATGAAATTAAAGCTGTTTATCTTTTTGGCTCTCAGGCTAAGAATCAAGCCAGTGTAAATAGCGATATAGATATTGCGATACTTCTACAGGATAATTATACTGAAAAAAGTGGAGAAATTAAAGTTGAGATTTACGAAGAGTTAATTAAAGCTGGACTTGATAATATAGATTTAGTTATTTTAAACAAGGCATCAGCCCTTTTAAAATATGAAGTTGTAAAAGAAAATTATCTGCTCTATAAAAAAGAAGATTTTGATGCAGCTTCCTATCAATCTCTAGCAATTAGAAAGTACCTTGATTTTGAGTATTATTTGAAAAAAAATCAGCAGAAGTTTAAGGAGAGAATTTTAAATGGTTAAAAAAGAGATAATTTTGGAAAGATCTCAAAAGTGTAATGAATATCTTAAACAGCTGGGAAAAATAGTAAAAGATATAGAATTTAAAGAATTTAATAATAATCCACTTCTGTATGGAAGTGCCGAAAGATTTTTGCATCTATCAATTGAAGCATTAATTGATATTGGGAATCATATAGTTTCAGATGATGACCTGGGTAGGGTTAATGTTTATAAAGATATTGCTGTAATTTTGGCAGAAAATAATTATCTAAATGAAGAGGAAAAAGAGCTATTTATTCGTATAATTGCTTTTAGAAATATCTTAGTTCATGACTATATGGATTTAGATAGAAATGTAATTTTTAATTTATTAAAAAATAATTTAAATGATATTCGAGGACTTTTGAAATCATATTTGAATTTAGTTTGATTTAGCTTCGGAAAGAATTTATTTCTATATTAAAAGAGGTGAAAAAAATGAAAAAACTTTATCGTTCTCGCGAAAACAGAAAGGTCGGAGGAGTCTGTGGTGGAATAGCAGAATACTTTGGTTTTGATCCAACTCTGGTTCGTTTGGGAGCAATTGTTCTGATTTTTATCTGGGGAGCAGGGCTTTTAGCCTATATTGTGGCCTGGGCCATCATTCCCGAAAGACCAGCTCACATCGATGTTGAATATGATGTCAGCTCAGAGCCAGTACACAAAGACCAGCAGCAGGATAAAAGTGAGGCTGATCAGAATAACGGCACTCATGATGATGATCCAAAATACTATGATATTTAGCAGCAAAAAACTCCAGCTTAGCGGCTGGAGTTTTCGATATTTTTGAGGTGATTTTCAATTTTTCTAATGTATTTTTGGTAACTATTTATAGTCTTTTGAATATTTTTATAGACTATTTTATCATCAATTTCTTCATATTCATGGACAAGTCTGTTTCTCAATCCAGCAGAAGCTACTTTAAATTTAATTAGGGGGTCCGCGTGATTTAATAAAACCAGATCAACAGGTCGCAGGTCAAAGATTTTAGAAATAGAATAAAGCACATGATCCTGATTTTTCTTTAAAGAACTCTCTTTTTTCACTTTAACTGCCAGATCAATATCACTATTCTCATTAAAGTTTTCTTCTCCATATGAGCCAAATAAGACAAGCAGTTGCAGCTCATAATTTTTAAGAATTTCCCTTATTTTATTAATTTTATCTTCTTCCATAAATACATCTCCCCCTCCGCATAAAACGACATAAATCGGGTGGTACACGGCACCTGTACTTTAAAAATCACTTTCCGGAAAAATTTCGTGCAGCCGATTTTTAAAGTCAGCCGGAGCATAGTTCTGGTAATTTTCCACAAGCTGCATCACTTCTTCTAACTGCTGATCACTGATTTCTCCCTTTTCATTGAGCCGGCGGTAGGCGTTGGCAAAAGAAAGTACAAGTTTTAGATCTAGACTGTCCAGATTAGCCATGAGGAATCGTTCCTTCCAGTGATAGATTTTCGGGATCAACAAAACGAATAAATTCTTCTTCAAAAAATAGTTTGATTGAGCCTGTTTGACCGGTACGCTGTTTGGCGATAATAATATCTGTATCACTTTCGGTACCTTCGGCTTCAGCCTCTTCGCGAGCCTTAGCAGAGGTGTGAGCATGACGGTAGAGGAAGATAACTCCATCGGCAACCTCCTCAATATTACCGGAATCTCTTAAATCAGAAAGCACAGGCCTTTTATCCTGGCGGCTGGTAAAACTACGAGAAATCTGAGAAATTAAAATTACCGGGATATCAAGTTCCGAAGCCAGGTTTCTCAGCTGCAGAACAATCTGACCGACTGCTCGCGAAGTGTTCTGAGCATGCTCTTCCGGCAGCTGAATCATCTGTAAGTAATCAATTACTGCCAGATCAAGCCCATCCATTTGAGCCTTAAACTTACGCAGTCGAGCTCTAATTTGTGCAGTATTTAAACCACGCTCATCAGAAATCATTAAAGGAAGTTCGTGTAGATTATCAAGTGCTTTAGAAACCCGCTGATCTTCTTCATCATTGGTTTCCCCCTGGGTATACTTCCAGGCATTAACCTGTGATTCCTGAACAACCATTCTGTCTACAACCTCAGTTGCATCCATCTCCAGGGACATAATTGCTACTTTTGCCTTTCGTTTAAGCACATTTTTAGCAATATTGATTGCAAAGGCTGTTTTACCCATTGAAGTGGAAGCAGCAATAACTGTCAGGTGACCCCGTTTAAACCCTCCTATTAAATTATCAAGAGAAATAAAACCGCTTCTAAGCCCCACATCAGCTTTTTTATGCTTGCGGTCCATATAGTTGGAAAATGACTCCATCAGGACCTCTTCCATATTATAGATGTGTTTTTCTAAGTCGTTACTTTCATTTGTTGCCTGAAAAATAATCTCCTGAGCCCGGGCTTGATAGTCATCAATAGTCAGATCGTTAGCCTCAGTCAGCTCCTTTAACTTATTGGAAGCCCTTTTTAAGAGTGAGCGCTGATAATCCTTTTTAATTAAATCAATAGTTGGATTCAGCTCATCAACTGTATTGAAACCTGAGGTCAGGCGTTCGATAATTTCTTCTGCTTCATCAACTGCGTTCTGGCTCTGTAAATCTATTAAAAGTTTTGTTCTCGAAATCTGGTTATCCTGCTGATACTGTTTTAAAAGCTGGTCAAAAATGATTTGAGCCTGGGGATCCAGAAAATGCTTAACCTCGAGCAGGTCAGCAACCTCATCAATTTTATCAGGGTACTGCAACAGGATGCCTAAAAGTTGATATTCATTTTTATTGTATCGGTCATCTTTGCGCTGGTTCTGTACTTCAACTGCCATAATCAGGCCTCCTGTTGTTCTTCAATTTTTTTAACTCTAACATTACCTGCCAGTTCTAAATACTTGTTCATTTCTAAAAGTCTCTGAAAAATACGCTCTCCCATAACCGGAAAACGATTTTTTAAATTTTTAATAGAATAATTTGTTGATAAAATAATTGGTTTTTCCTCTCTATAGCGGCGATCTATAATTTGATAAAGGGTAGAAGAGGCAAACTCAGTTGCTTTTTCGGTACCCAGGTCATCAATTAATAATACCGGTATCTGCTGGACAGTACTTAAAATTTGCTTTTCATCAGTTTCAGGATTATTCTGATTGTAAGTGCTTCTAATCTGCTGTAAAAGATCAGAATAAACAATATAACGGAACTGAATTCCACGATCAATAAGAGCATTAGCAATACAGCCGAGAAGATATGACTTACCACTGCCAATAGGGCCTTCAATAATTAAGCCTCTACTGATTCCATCAGCATTATATTTCTGAACAAAAGAAGAGGCCAGACTGTAAATTTTCTGGGCATTTTCCCGGTAATTCATTCCGCTGTCTGTCATCAGATCAGTTTCATAATAGTTAAGATTTGCATTAGCGAAAGTTGCATTCTGTAAATGACGGGGCAAATTACCATTCTGCTGTTTGCGCTGCCTTAAATCATTTTTGGCACAGCTGCAGATTAAATACTGATTATTTCGATAGATACGTCCGGTATCATGGCACTTTTCACAGTCCCAGTCCGGTTCCTTATAATCAAGCGGTATATCATGTTTTTTTAAGAGTGCGTGGTAATGAGCTTCCAGACTTTCAATTTCCTTTTTTAATTCCGAAATTGAATTATCTTCAGGATCTTCCTTATTAAAAAGACCAACTTTTAACATCTTATATTCGCGTTTAAGGGAATTTAAATAACTGTATGCCTGTTCAACATCAGGATACTCCCTGTGAATACGGTCTATTCTTTTTTCTGCTTCCATATATTTTTCTCTGGCTTTACCCTGATATTTATTTGAATTAAACTGTAGTGGCATTATTGATCCCCTTTCCAAATTTTGTTCAGGTGTATTTAGCTACTTTAGCTACCGTTTACCAAGATAAAAATTTCTATCTATTTAAATGATAACTGCAAGTACACAAAATTTACTCCTTGTATTTATCAAAATCTATAAAAAAGTCTTTCCATTTATAGCTATCTTCATCATCTTTTTCGTTCTTCTTTTTATTTTTAGCTTTATCTTTTTTAGTTTTCTGCTTTTTAGCCCCAGAATCAGATTCAGCCTGATCTCTGCTGTCAGCCTCAGCTGCTTTGCCATCCATTTCTTTCTGCAGCCAGCGGCGAAAATCTGCCAGATTATTGATTCCGAGTTCCTTAATTGGGTTGATAAAATTATCTTCAACATATTTCAAAGAAGGCTGTCCATCTCTTTTGCGGCGGACTGCCTCTCTAATTGCAGCCAGTGCCAGTTCTTTACTTAAGGCCTGTTCCCCACTGAGCCAGTTCTGAAAAGTTTTCAGCTGAGCTGTATTAGAAGAAAAGGATCTGATTCCATAGGCCCGGGCAAGTTCTTTGGTTTCGCGATGCAGCTTATCCTGCTGCTGCAGCTTTTCGTAGGTAGTGATTTCTTCCTGATACCAGCTGTCAATAATTGCCTTCAGATAAGCATAGGCTCCCTGAAGGTGGTCAGTTGCCCCCTGCCTCTTGAGCCACTTATCAACTCTACGCACCAGTTCTTTGAGCATTTTTGCTTCAAAATCATTAAGCCAGCTTTTTATTTCTTCTCGACGGTGAATATTTCTACTGGCTGGTGGGAGAAAAGAAATTAAAGCTGCCGCAATTTCATTTTTAGAGGCAGAATTACTGTTAATCAGCTGTTTTCTGATTTCCGCCCCAGCAGTAGAGCTCTCCTCTACCACCTTTTTATTTTCATTCTTTTTTAGAACTGCTTCTAAATTTAGAAAACAGCGAAAAAAGTTATTCTCCTCAGCTGGTTTCTGGTTGATAACTCCAGTTCTGGCTAGCCCTTTGAGAGCAGATTTTAAAAATTCAATCTCCATCCCCAGAGCCCCAGCAGCCAGAGGGAGTTCAATTTCAATTTCGCTGGCTTCTTTGCGATGAGTGAGAAGATAAAGCAAAACCTTTGTCTCACTGCCAGAAAACTGGCGCAGAAAACCTTTTTCGATTAAACTGTCACCTAAAGTTAAAAGCTGTCTGCTGTCAGCTTCACTTAGATCTAACGTTTTTTTATAGTAATTAGTATTCATTTTATCACCATTTGCCCTTCAAAAATTTAACACTTACATTTATTATATCAGATCTCAGAGATTTTTTAAGAAAAAATCCAATAAATTTATCAGCTGCAGTTAATAATTATATGTGTTATTTAGTTAAAATTCAACAGTCAGGCAGGAGACTTATCTTGACAGCAACCACTGCATCTGCTAATATTAAACTGAAAAAAAGAGAATAGAGATATTATTGGCTGTTCAGCAGCTAAATTGCTGAAATAAGCCTGATATTTATTTTAAAAGAAATTTAATCTAATTTTGAAAAAAAAGAGAGGGAGATTATTTATGCTTTCAAGGTACAGCCGGGCAGAGATGGAGAATGTCTGGAGTGAGGAGAGAAAATATGAGATCTGGCTTGAGATTGAAATTGCTATTTTAAAGGCCAGAGCTGAGCTTAAGGAAATTCCAGTTAGTGCAGCTGAGAAGGTTGAGCAGGAAGCAGAGGTTGATTTAGCCAGGATAAAAGAAATTGAAGCAGAAACTCGTCATGATATGATTGCTTTTATTGAAGGAATCTCTGAGAATCTGGGTGAGGAATCGCGTTTTATTCATGAAGGAGTTACTTCTTCCGATATTAAAGATACAGCCCGGGCAATGCAGATGCAGCAGGCCTGTCAGCTGATTATAGAAGATTTAAGAAGTCTAAAAAACACTCTGGGCCAAAAAGCTCTGGCCGACAAAGATACAATTATGGTCGGCAGAACACATGGAGTTCATGCAGAGCCCATTACCTGGGGACTTAAGGTTTTAAACTGGTATCAGGAGATCGAGCGGCAGATTACCCGTTTTGAACAGCTGGAAGATATTGTAGCGGTAGGACAGATCTCCGGTGCGGTTGGAACTTTTGCTACTATTGAACCGGCAGTAGAAGAGAGGGTCTGTGAGCTTCTGGGGCTTAAAAATTCAAAGGTTAGTTCTCAGATTCTGCAGCGGGATCGGCATGCTGATTTTATCGAAAGAATTGCCCTGGCTGCTGCTTCTATAGAAAAATTTGCAACTGAAATTAGAAACCTGCAGCGGACAGATATTCTCGAGGTTGAAGAAGGTTTTCGCAAGGGACAGAAAGGTTCATCTGCCATGCCGCATAAAAAAAATCCTATTGTCTGTGAACGTTTAAGTGGTCTGGCCCGGGTAATCCGCGGTAATGTGGTTCCGGCTTTAGAAAATGTAAGCCTCTGGCATGAAAGAGATTTAACTCATTCTTCAGTTGAACGGGTTATACTGCCTGATAGTGCAGTACTGCTCGATTACATGCTGCATAAGTTTAAAGGAGTAATGGAGGAGTTAGTAGTCAATGAGGATAATATGAAGCTCAATCTGGAGAAGACTCTAGGTCTGACTTTTTCTCAGCGCTTAATGCTGGCCTTAGTGGAAAAGGGACTGCGCCGAGAAGACGCCTATGAGCTGGCCCAGAGAAATGCAATGACTGCCTGGGAAGAAAAGAAAGATTACAGAAAGCTGATTGCCGCTGATCAGGAAATTAGAGAATATTTAAATGAGAAAGAACTTGATCAGATTTTCGACTGGCAGGTTTATTTAAAAAACATTGATCGGGTTTTTGCGCGGACAGGATTAATTTAAGGATGCATATTCACTTTATTTTTGTTAAACTATAGTTAAGAGCTAAGAAGTTAGTATTTAATAGTCCTTAACTCAGATAAAGGAGAACTGCTGGAGAGAACAATATTTAATATTTAATTAAAATATTTTAGTAAAACAGTAGAGCTGAAAAGATTAAATTAAAGAATAAGTGAGGAGAGAATTTAAATGTCTAATAAGATAGTTGTTGGTGCACAGTGGGGCGATGAAGGCAAAGGTAAGATTACTGATATGCTGGCTGAAACTGCTGATTTAGTTGTTCGCTATGGAGGCGGAAATAATGCCGGTCATACAGTAATAGTTGATCAGGAAAAATTTGAACTGCACTTGATTCCATCCGGAATTTTATATGAGGATAAAAAATCTGTCCTGGGTGGAGGAGTAGTAATTGACCCTGAGGCCATGGTTGAGGAGATGGAGGGCCTAGAAGATCGGGGAATTTCCCTGGCCAACCTTTATATTTCCGAAACAGCCCATGTAATTATGCCCTACCACAGAATGCTTGATGCCCTGGAGGAAGAACGTAAAGGGGACAGTAAAATTGGAACTACCGGTAAAGGAATTGGACCCTGTTATACAGATAAGACTGCCCGCCGGGGAATTAGAATTGCCGATCTGCTGGATGAAGGCAGATTGAGAGCCAAACTGGAAAAAGCACTTGATTATCATAATGTATTATTAGAAAAGGTTTATAATGCAAAAACATTAAAAGTGGAAGAAATTATTAAAGAATACCAGCCGTACATAGAAAAGTTGAGACCATATGTAACAAATACATCTCTACTGCTTAATGAAGCTCATAAAAAAAATCAAAAAATATTTTTCGAAGGAGCTCAGGGGACATTACTTGATGTAGATTACGGTACCTACCCCTTTGTAACCTCTTCCAATCCGACTGCTGGCGGAGTCTGTACCGGGACTGGTATGGGACCCACAACTATAGATGATGTAATTGGAGTTACTAAAGCCTACCTCACCCGAGTTGGAGCAGGACCCTTCCCGACAGAACTGGATAACGAACAGGGAGAATATCTAAGAGATAAGGGACATGAGTTTGGAGTTACTACTGGCCGCCCCCGCCGATGTGGTTGGCTGGATATTCCGATTTTAAAACATGCAGTCAGAGTTAATGGTTTAACTGAGATTGCTCTGACTAAAATAGATGTTTTAACCGGTCTGGATGAGATTAAAGTCTGTACAGCCTATAAGCACGGAGAAGAAATTGTCGAAGAATTTCCTCCCTATCTGGAAAGTGAAATTCCTTATGAGCCGGTTTACGAAGAATGGCCAGGTTGGGAAGAAGATATTACTGAGATTAGAGATTTTGAAAAACTGCCCGAAAATGCTAAAAAATACATAGAAAGAATTGAAGAACTGATCGGAATTCCGGCTAAAATAATTAGTGTTGGACCTGGCCGGAAACAGGCAATTATCAGATAAATAAAAGACGAGGAGGATCGGTTATGAAGGTATTAATAGTAGGAAATGGAGGCAGAGAACATGCCTTAGCCTGGAAGCTATATCAGAGCGAAAAAGTAGATAAAATCTACGCTGCTCCAGGTAATGATGGAATGTTAGAAATTGCAGAAAGAGTTGATATAGAAACAGATGAGATAGAATCCCTGGCCAATTTTGCTCGTGAAAATGAAATTGGAATGACTGTTGTTGGCCCGGAAGAGCCACTGGTGGCAGGGATAGTTGATTATTTTGTTGAGCGTGATTTGCCGATATTTGGACCTAAAAAACAGGCAGCACTGCTGGAAGGTAGTAAAGCTTTTGCCAAAGAAATTTTAAATAAATACAATATTCCAACCGGAGAGTACGAAGTTTTTACTGATCCGGACTCTGCTCTGAACTATCTTGAAAATGCTGAATATCCTCTTGTAGTTAAGGCTAATGGCCTGGCAGGTGGGAAGGGAGTAATTGTTGCTTCTAATTACCAGAATGCTCAGGATGCGGTTTCCAGAATTATGGAGGATAAGGCATTTGGTGATGCCGGTGACAGAATTGTAGTAGAGGACTTCATTGAAGGAGAAGAAGTTTCTATTTTTGCTCTGACAGATGGCCAGACTATTCTTCCTGTAACCAGTACCAGAGAGCATAAGGCAGTTTTTGAGGGAGAAGAGGGGCCGAATACTGGTGGTATGGGATCATATTCTCCTTCCCCCTATGTAGATGCAGAAGTAATGGATCAGATCTGTCGTGAGATCTTAAGACCGACCCTTCATGCTTTAAACAGTGAAGGGATTGATTACCGGGGTGTGATGCATGTTGGGATTATTCTGACCGAAAATGGTCCGGAAGTAATTGATTACAATGCGCGTTTTGGAGATCCAGAAACTCAGGTTATTATGCCGCTGCTGGCAGAAGATCTGCTGGAGCTGATGCAGATGACCAATGATGTAAAATTAAAATATAAAAAAGAGATTAATGTTTATGGCAGTGATGCAGTCTGTGTGATTCTTGCTGCCGCTGGTTATCCTCTAACTTATGAGACAGGTTATGAGATTAAAGGATTAGAAAATCTTAAGCATCATGATGATCTAATTGTTTTTCATTCTGGGACCAGGCTTGAAGATGGGAAATATTACACTGATGGTGGCAGAGTTCTCGGAATGACAGCAGTTGGAGAAGGAATTTTAAGCGTTATTGATTCTGTTTACGATTATATTAATGAGGTAGAGTTTAAAGACATGCATTACAGAACTGATATTGGTTTTACTATCTCAGAGGTGCCTGAAAACTCAGTTGAGTAATTTAGACAAAAAATCACAAAAACCGACAGGTGCCGTGTACCTGTCAGTTTTTGTTGATATTTGCAGCTGAGATAGAGCTTGCATTTGTCTCCTGGAGTCGGTATAATAAACTTGAGTATGGAACTTATATTTTTATTTTAATAGATGGTTCGACAAAAACTTACAAGTACCGGGTACCCATCGGTTCTTGTCGAATTCAGGAGGTAAAATTTATGTTTAAAAGATTAAAATGCGATATTAATGCAGTTTTTGATAGAGATCCAGCAGCTGACAATCTGCTGGAGGTTATCCTGGCTTATTCAGGTCTGCACGCTCTGCTTTTTCACCGTTTTTCGCACTGGCTTTACAGTAAGGGATTAAGAACGATCCCCCGTCTTATTTCCCAGCTTTCTCGTTTTTTGACTGGAATTGAAATTCATCCAGGAGCAGAAATTGGCTGTGGTTTTTTTATTGATCATGGTATGGGGGTAGTAATTGGTGAGACAACTGAGATTGGTGATAACGTAACTCTTTATCAGGGAGTGACTCTGGGAGGAACAGGTAAAGAACGTGGCAAACGTCACCCTACAATAGGGAACAATGTAGTGATTGGCGCTGGAGCTAAAGTGCTTGGCTCAATTAAAATTGGTGATGATGCTAAAATTGGTGCTGGCTCGGTTGTTTTAAAAGATGTGGAGGAAAATTCAACAGTTGTCGGTATTCCCGGTCGAGTTGTAACCCGTGATGGCCGTAGAGTTCATCCGGAACGCGATTTAGAACATGCTGATCTTCCAGATCCAATTCGGGATAAACTGCGCGAATTGGAAGCAGATTTTTCAAAACTAAAAAAAGAAATTTTAACCAGTGATTCATTTGAAGATGTCGGTTAAAATTGAGAGTTTAAAATTTAATATAAATATTACAGATGACAGTTTCCCTCAGGGAGCTGTCATTTTTTTCTTGCTGTGATATAATAAAATTACTGAATTATAATTTTAATTAAATTTGGGAATTATTCTGCTTTGTTAGTTAGGAGGAAGAGCGAAATGGGTATCAAAAAAATTAAGGTTTCAAACTTTAAAAGTTTTAAAGAACTGGAAGTTAATTTAAAACAATTTAATGTTTTTGTGGGAGCTAATGCGGCCGGAAAGTCCAGCTTTATTCAAATATTTGATTTTATTAGAGATATAATTCGCAGTGGCTTAAGCAATGCTATTTCAATGCAGGGGGGAGTTGAATATCTAAGAAATATTAATATTGGAGATCAGGAGCCCCTTAAGGTAGAGATTATTTTTGATCGCCCCAATATACAGAAGATTGAAAAAGAAAATAATGATAATCTACTCTGTCGAGAAGCTTATGAAAGCAAATATCAATTCAAAATTGATTTTAATGGTGAAGATTATATAGTTAAAGAGGATCAATTAACTCTTAAATTTAAATACCATGAGATTGAAAAGAAAAACCAAATAGCTGAGAAAACTAGAAGACAAAAGGAAATGGGAGAAGTTATTCTCACATTGTTGAAAGAAGATAATAATCTAGATATTAAAATTGATAAAGATACTTTAAAAACAGATCAGATTAAAATTAATAAAGACAATATATTACCTTCATTTGTAGAAGAAATTAGCCTTTCTGATAAGGAATTGATTTTAGAGACCCCATTTGCTTTTATTATTGAGCGCTCACTTAAAGAAATTTTAGGTGGTATTTCAATTTACAATATTAATCCCTTATTATCTAAAAAAGCAACTCCTATAACTGGTAAGGCAGAATTAGAAGAAGATGGGGAAAATCTGGCCATAGTATTAAAAAATATAATTGAAAATCCAGAAAAGGCAAGGAAATTTTCTAATATAGTTAAAGATATTCTTCCTTTTGTCAAGAATATTGATATTGAAAAATTTGCTGATAAATCATTACTTTTCAAATTAAAAGAAGAATATTCCCAAAAAGATTATATTCCAGCTTCAATTCTTTCTGATGGAACTATAAGTACAATTGCTTTAATAATCGCCCTTTATTTTGAAGAGAAAAAAATTGCAATAATAGAAGAGCCTGAAAGAAATATTCATCCTCATCTTATTTCTAAATTGGTAGATATGTTCATTGATGCATCAAAACATAAACAGATTTTGATAACCACTCATAATCCAGAGTTGATCAAGTACATTGATTTGCAGGATTTATTTTTGGTTCATCGTGATACAAGTGGATTTTCTAAAATTACCAAACCCGTAGAAAATAAAGAAGTTAAAATATTTCTTGAAAATGACATGGGAATAGATGATTTGTATATACAAAATTTACTGGAGGTGTAGTTTTGTATAAACAATTATATATCCTAGTTGAAGGAAATGACGATGAAAGATTTTTTAGAGAGATAATCATGCCTTTATTTGAAAATGATTATGATAATATTGTCATCTGGCAATACGCCCAGCAGAAATATAAAAAAATCAAAAAGTTTATTAAAAGTATTAATTCAATGGAGGCAGATTATTTTTTGGTGGGAGATTTGGATGAAAATAGTTGTGTGACTGAAAAAAAAGAGAAGATTTTAGAGGCTTTTGGAAATGTTTCTCTTAAAAAAATCATTGTTGTTATAAAAGAAATTGAGAGTTGGTATCTTGCTGGATTGGATCAAAAAACAAGTTCAAATATTGGTATCCATAATTTTGAGGATACAAATGATTTATTTAAAGAGGATTTTAATGAATTATTAGAGACAAAATATGATTCTAGAATTGATTTTATGCAGGAAATTATAAAGGTATTTTCAATTAAAGTTGCATTAGAAAAAAATAATTCGTTTAGATATTTTTTCAATAAATTTATTAATATAAATTAAATCACTTAAAATGGGGGAATTAAAAATGCAAAAGAGGAAGCTTGGGAAAACTGGATTAGAAATTAGTTTACTGGGATTTGGAGGATTTCATTTAATAGAAATTCCTGCCGATCAGGCTGCTAACTTATTAAATACCTATTTAGATAGAGGAGGTAATTATCTTGAGACTGCGGCTTCTTATGGTGATGGGGAATCAGAAAAGAAGATAGGAGAAATTGTAAAACAAAGAAGAGATGAGATTATACTTGCCAGTAAAACTGGTGTTAGAGATGCTAAAGGAGCAATGGAGGAAATAGATCGGAGCTTAAAAAACCTGCAGACAGATCATCTTGACATTATTTTTATGCATGGTGTTGGTGATCAGGACGATTTAAATGATATATTAAAACCGGGCGGTTCACTGGAAGCAGCTAAAAAGGCAAAAGAAATGGGAAAGGTAAAACATATCGGAATTACTGGACATGGACAGCCTGATGTTTTAATTGAAGCTTTAAAAACAGGCGAATTTGAAGTAATGATGACACTTTTCAACTATTTTGATAAATTCAACTTCCCTAAATTAGAAGCGGAATTGCTGCCTCTGGTTAAAGAAAAAAACATTGGTACTCTCTGCATGAAACCACTTGCGGATGGATTTTTATGGCAGAACGTGGAAGATGCTTTTCGTTATGTTTTTTCTTTGCCTGTAGATGCTGTAGTGACAGGAATGAATAATAGAGAAATGCTTGAAATGGATTTAAAACTGGCAGAGGAGTTTGAGCCAATGAATGAGGCTGAAAAAGAAGAATTGTTCGCTAATGCTGAGGAACTGGGAGATTATATCTGTCGTCAGTGTGATAGCTGCAGTGTATCGCAAAAATTTGGAGAAAATATTAAAGATGTATTTAGAATGGAAGGCTATTTTGATCGTCAGATGTATGATGGCAGGCCCAGAAATCCTGCTGAATATGCCCTGAGAGATCGTCTCCGTTTCTGGTTTGGCGATAGGGAACTGGCAGAAGAAAGATATAAGAAGCTGGAACTTAGTGCGGCAGATTTATTGGAAAAAACGACTGAATTTAAAGCCTGTAAATATGGTCTTGATCTAAAAAACAAGCTGGAGATAGTCGATTATAAACTGGGCGAAAGTGATATAATGAATTAGAATAGAGTTAACAAAAAGCCCAGCTTTCAGGCTGGGCTTTTCTAAAGATTAATATAAAGCCGATTTTACACGACAGCTGTATATTATCTGCATATTTTATAAAGAGACTAATTCATATTCTTTACTGCCCATTCCAATCTCTGCAGCATAATCAATCTGTCTAACTCCACCATCAGTATTTGGATGAACTGCTTTAAACTTATTTTCTCCCGGCTTCAAATCACGATCTTCAAGCATTCCTTTAGGCTCAGCCTGATTAACCAAATCTAAAGAGGCCTGCTCCAGAGCGACCGGATCTTTTGAAGCCAGAATACCAATATCATTAACAATTGGACGATCACTCCAGCCGGCACAATCACAGTCAGGTGAAACATTAGTAATGAAATTAATATAAACATTTTTTCTATCCTTTACAATTCCATAAGTAAATTCAACCTGACGCTCTTCCATACCTTCACTGGTTGACTCCCATTCTACAGAAATTGCATCTGTTGGGCAGGTGACAACGCATTCCCCACAACCAATACAAATTTCATGATCAATATAACTTTCATCTTCATTAATGATAATACAGTTTTCTGGACAGTGTTTGACACACTTCATACATTTAATACATTCTGATTCGGTAATTTCAGGTAGAACTGCCGAATGCATCATCTGCTTTCCAGCTCGACTGCCCAGTCCCATTCCAATATTTTTAAAAGTTCCTCCAAAACCAGCCAGTTCATGACCTTTAAAATGAGCAAGACTAATTAAAACATCTGCCTCCAGTACTTCCGAAGCAATACGAACATTATCAAAATGCTTAAGATTAACTTCAACTTCAGTAGAGCCTTTACCTTTTAGCCCATCTGCAATAATAATTGGTGCCTGGACGGTAGCATAACCAAATCCATTTCCGATGGCTGAGTTTAGGTGATCTACAGAATTGGACCTTTGTCCACTGTAGAGAGTATTAGCATCAGTCAAAAATGGTTTTCCTTTTAATTTCTTTGCAATTTGAACAATTTCGCGGGTAAAAACCGGTCTAATAAAAGCTGTATTTCCGGGTTCTCCAAAATGTTGTTTAATTGCCACAAAATCATCTTTCTCAATTAATTCGTGAAAACCTGCCTTATAAAACAATTTCCCCAATTTTTTAACCATACTTTCACTATTCGTTGTTGATTTCATATCGGCAATATAAACTTTGCTTGCCATAAAAAATCTCCCCTTTCAAATAAAATTGATTTGTAAAGTCAGTGTTTTTAATTAGCTGATTGTATTTTGTCATTTACTTTAATGGCAGTTTTGCTGCCCAGGAGTCCCAGACAGTAGATTGTAATTCCAATTATAATTAAAAGCCAGCTCGAATTTTCACTCAGCAGTTTGTAGCCCAGTAAAAATTCACTTAAAATTATAAAACTAATAAAACCATAAAACGGGAAAAAAGCAGTGGAGAAAACAATTTCAGTCTTTCTCTTATATTTTTTAAAAATATAAGAAGTGATTTCTGTCAAAATTCCTGCACTCAAAATAGCTATTCCCATAAATACAGTAATGAAACTCATCATTATAGCAAAAAGAAGTGATAGAATAAGAATAACTCCATTTTTATTTATTTTTATTAAAGGAAAAGTATACATAAAGGCCAAAAATGGCGCCATCATAATAAATTTTGAGCCGGGTAAAGGCAGAATATAAGAAGAAAAATAAAAAATAAAACCTAAGACAATAATTAAGGCAACTGTAATTCCCATCAAAGAAATTTCTCTATTTTTAAAATGCATAAATCTCTCCTCACAGTTAAATTATTTCTGTTTTTTGATTAAGACGCCCATTGTTTCATAAGCAAAATCAACTGCCTTAAGGTATTTGTTATAAAGTTTTTTTGGATCAAGCTGATTTTTTCTTTCTATTAAGGCAACCTGGTCCCATTTAACTCGCTCAAAAGCAATAACAAGATTTAAGATTTCTCCCATTACCCCTTCTCTGATTAAAATTGCTTCTTTTATTTCTTCTGTCAGAGCTGTTTCCTCCATAATTTTTGCCATAGATCTATTTAAAAAGGCATCCAACATGGAAAAAATCCCCATTGTAAAAAGGTCTTCGCTTTTATCAGCTGCGTTAAATTCTTCAGCAAGCGATTCGGCAAATTTAGCTCGGGTTAGTGTATTAACAAAGAGAATATTTGGTTTATCATCTTTTAAACCATTAATTAAGTAGAGAAGACTCCATTTTTTAAGACCTTTAACGCCAAGTAAAGCAGAAGCCTGTTTAATTGAAGCCACATTATAGCCATAAGAAGCTGAGTTAATAGTTTTTAAAAGGCTAAAAGACATAGAAATGTCATTTTTTATAAGTTTTTCTATTTTGTCGAAATCGACATCTGCTTTATTTAACTCCTTTAAAACATTAAGATAATTTATTTTATAACCTGGAGTTCCACTATCATTTACCATGTCAGCTTTTGTAAAGAAAACCCCCTGAAAATAATCAAAGCCGGCTGCTTTTGCTTCTTTAAATTGATGGTGTTCATCGATATTTTGGGCCAGAAATTTTATTTGCGAAGAGTTTTTATTCCTTATAGTTTCTATAAAACTTCTGTGCTCGGTTTTAGAAGCCTTTTTATAATCAATTTTGATAATATCTGCATACTCATAAAGGTTAACAGCTGGATTTTTTACTGATTGATTTAAAATAAGCAGACAGCCGTTATCTTTTAATTTTTTGATTGTATTGATTATCTCATTTTTCAGCTTAATATCTTCCGAAATTTCAATACCTAGATTATCTTTTGAGACAAGTTGAGGTACTTCACTCTGGATCAAATCAGCATTAAAATGAATAAAAACTTTTTTGCCATCAGCGAGATTGCTGTTTTCAAAGAACTTAATATCATCGCTAATTTCTTCTATAAAAAGCTTTGAGTTTTCTGATATACCTTTTTCTTCAATAGAATTTTTGAAGATGATCTCATAAGCAAATACTTCTTGATTGGAGTCGAGAACTGGCTTCCTGGCAGCAATATATTTTCCCATTTAATATCACTCTCTTTTTGAAATTATTTTATGTACTTAATATTCCCTGCTTAAATAATTATTGGTAAAATAAAAGCTTTAAAATACCGTTAATGTAAATTATACACTAAAAACTATAATTTTACAAAAAAAATAGCCCGGTAGGTTGGGGGTCCTCCGGGCCTTTCACAGGGGAAATTCTTCTATATCAAATTATCGGGGTAAACTTTATTAAAAAAACAAAAAATCGACAAAATTTATATTAAATATTAATTATTGTTAGGCAAAGATTCCAGTAGAAAGATATCGCTCACCTGTATCAGGAGCAATAACAACAATTCTTTTTTCTTTACCGACTTCTTCTGCCAGTTTGAGGGCAGCGGCAACTGCAGCACCAGTCGAAATACCAGCAAAGATACCTTCTTTTGCTGCTAAGTCCTTAGCGGTTGCAAATGCTTCTTCATTTGTTACCTTTTCAACTCGATCAATAATCTCAGTATTTAAAACTTCAGGTATAAAACCTGCTCCTATACCCTGAATTTTATGTGAACCGGGTTTATCTCCAGAGATAACAGCAGAATTTTCAGGTTCAACAGCTACCACCTGCAGATTATTAATTCTTTCTTTTAGTTTTTCACCTGTACCAGTAATTGTGCCACCGGTACCTACACCGGCAACCAGATAATCAATTTTAGCTTCTGTTTCAGAAATAATTTCCTGAGCCGTTGTCTGCCGATGAATGTCAGGATTTGCAGGATTTTTAAACTGTGAGAGGATAAATCCATCTCGCTCAGCTGCAATTTCTTCTGCTTTTGAGATAGCACCTTTCATACCTCCAGATGCTGGAGTCAGCACTAATTCTGCCCCATAAGCCTTAAGCATCTGTCTTCTTTCCTGACTCATTGATTCGGGCATTGTCAGCACAACCTTGTATCCTCTGGCAGCTCCAACCATGGCAATTCCTATACCTGTGTTTCCACTTGTTGGCTCTACTAAAACACCACCTGGTTTAATTTTACCTGATTTTTCAGCTTCATTTATCATATTAAAAGCTATTCTATCTTTAACACTGCCACCAGGATTGAAACTTTCGAGCTTAAGTACAACCTCAGCAGAACCGTCACTTACTAAATTATTCAATCTGACTAAAGGGGTATTTCCAATTAATTCAGTTACATTATTATAAATCATAAGTACCTCCCAAAACTTTTAGATAAAACTTTTTTAAAGTTGAGCACTTTACTTTGATTTATATTATAATATAGTATAGTAATACTGTCAACTATATTATAAAAAAAGAATATATTTTTGTATTTCTATTTGTATTTCTAGCTGAGATAGTAATAATTTTGACATTTTTTTCAAAAAAGGTATAATGTAATTATCATAGAAATATGTATATAGGTTAAGTGACAGAGTCATTATTTAAAAATAATATTTAATCTAATTGCTAAACGAGGAGGAATTAAAATGTCTCATTTCTTTGCAAAAGTTTTTTCGACCATGGTAGCTCTATTAGTGGCTGCTTATTTACTGCCCGGTATTACAGTTACCGGAGTCTGGGCCGGTTTTTTTGCAGCTGTTGTTTTAGGATTTGTCAATGGATTTATTAGACCTATTTTTACTATTTTGACAATACCGTTTACAATTCTTACTTTTGGATTGTTCTTACTGGTGATAAATGCAATTATGCTTTCTTTAACTTCTGTTTTAGTGCCCGGTTTTGCAGTCAGTGGCTTCTTTTCGGCGTTGATTGCTTCTATTATTGTAAGTTTTGTATCAAGCATCCTGCACAATATGTTTGAAGAGTAATTATCAATTTTTCAGTTTAAAAAGGGATAGTGTCAGGAGGTTTAGAAATGAAAAAAACAGCAGCAATTTTTATATTTATAACTTTAATTATATTTACAGTTAGTGGGGCTGCTTTTGCTGATCAGATTGAACTTCAGAGTGGGGAGAAGCTGAGGGGAGAGGTCCAGAATGAAACTCTGGGCCTGCAGACAGATTATGCGAAATTAAACTTACAAAAGCAATATATAAGTAAAATTGATCGAGAAGTTAGAAATGAAACGGAAATCTTTGTTTTAAGAGCTTCAGAAAACAACAGGTTCAGCGGTCAGCTGCTTGCAGATATTAGATTTCTGGTTAATGGTTCTGAGAGAGTTTTTACAGTTTCGGATATTAAAAGTGTTGATTTTTCTACTAACAGTCCCTTTAATGCTAATAAAGATATTTCAGTTAGTTTAAGGAATGGTGATTTCTTCTTTGCCAGTACAGTAGAAAATGCAATCAGTATTAATACTTCTCTAGGGAGCCCACTAAATATCAACTATAGTAATCTGACATCGATTGAGTATTTAAGTGGAGAGAAGACCTATTTAATAAAGCGCAAAAACTCTTCAGATATTAAATCAAATTTACAGGGTCAAAAAATAATTGTCTGGCCTGCGGCTGCCGAAATTGTTGAGCTTAGATTTGATCATGTAAGTAAGATTAATTTTAATTAACCACTAATTATAAATTGTCGAATTTTGATTCTTGAAAAAAAGAAACTTTTGTAATAAAATTATAATAATATAAATCAAGTTTATAATAGGAGGAATTTGAATGGAGAATGAGCCGCCGGAAGATTATTACAGTGAATACGAAATCGATTTACGAGAATACATAATGCTTTTATGGAATAATAAATTTTTTATTGGTTCTCTGGTGATTATTGCTATATTGATAGCATTTGCTTATAGTACTTTTATTATTGAGCCAGTATATGAGGCCAAGTCAACACTGCTGATTTTAACTCCGAGATATACAACTTCTCTGGAGGTAGAATCTTTTTCTATAGATACCTATAGAAATTTAGCAACTACTGATTCTATAAAACAAAAGGTTATCAATGATTTGGATTTGAGAAATGAGAGTGGAGAAAGATATAGTGCTGATCAATTAGATGGCATGATGAGTATTGAAATTCTAGCTTCTGAGGAAAATGATAATGGAGATGCACCTTTAATAGAACTTAGAGTTAAAAACAGGGATCCTGAACTGGCTGCTAACATTGCTAATGCCTGGGCAAAAAATTTTATAAAAGATAGTCGAGAAATTAGAAAAAATGAAGTGATAGAGGTTGCTACGGTTATCCAGGAACAATTTAAAGACACGGAAGAAAAACTAAACAATTTAAAATCAGATTTATTAGCTTTTAGTAAAGAGAATCGATTAGGGTTATTAAGACAAAGACTTAGTAATAGAGAAAATAAGTTAAACGAAAATAATAAGAAAATACTGGATCTGGAAAAAACTATTGGCGCAAAAAAGGCAAGGTACAAAATTATTATTTCTCAGTTAGATAAAATGGAAAAGGATGGGAAGTGGATTGGAGAATTAAGAAACGAAGTTAATATAGGAAACAATTATGGTTTATTAAAAGTTAAAGATCAGTTCTTAAATTATCAGGAGAAATTAAAGAATTTTAATCAGGAGAATGATCTTAATTTAATACAGGAAGAAATTAAATCTGCAAGAAATAATATTACCAAGTACCAGAATAGAATATCAGAATTAAAAAATAAAATGGTAAATTTAAGAGAAGAAAATCAAAATCTGAATGAGGTATTAGGAGAAGAAGACTCTCGTTGGATAGTTAATAGAAGTATAGACAACAATACACTTTGGGAGAATATTTTATCAGAAAAAGAACTTAATTTATTAAAAAAATTAAAGTTAGAAGATGAAATTGTAAATCCTATTTACAAAAAAGCCAAGAATAATTTAACTGATAATCGTATTATATTAAAAAAGATTCCAACCTTAATAAAATATTACAATAGCCAGATTGAGAATGAAAACAATAGATTAAAAAAATTAAACGAAGAATATTATGGTCTTGAATTAATTAAGAATAATATTAGTAATAATTTATCAATGTATAGAGATTCCTATAATAGTTTTGCTAAGAGATATGAAGATTTAGTTAATAAAAAGGTGAATTTAGAACTTGAATTAGAAGAAATAAGTGCTGAATTGGCATACTACCGTAAAGATGAAAGTAAATTAACTTCAGAAATTAAAGAAATGCAGAATCAGTTATGGGAAGCGGAGAATGAAAAGTCTTTACTTGAACAAAGAATAAAAGATGTAAAAAATACTTATAGTTCTTTAGCTTCTAGAGTCGAAGAAGCTAGGATTACAGAAGCACAAAGGACAAGTGATGTTAAGTTTTATGCGGAAGCAGTAACACCTTCGAAACCTCTTGGAAATAATAGTAAACTTAATATGGCTATAGCAGCTGTTTTAGCACTTATGCTTGCAGTTTTTATAGTATTCTTTAGAGAGTTTATGAAAGAACATAACTAAAGATAACTAAATAATCATTAAGAAGAAGTCTCTTTTCTTTTAAGTTGTTTTTTATAACTTAAGAAAAGAGACTTTTTAGTTTTAAATTTGTGATGAAAGTTTGAAAATTCCAAAAAATAGATTGTTTTATTTTGTAAAATAATGTAGAATAATAATTAGGAGGCTAAAATATAATTTGTGGGGAGCGATATAGATGAATAGTGAAGGGAACAATAACCACCAGATGTATTATGATGAATATGAAATTGATTTAAGAGAATATATACTTCTTTTGTGGGATAATAAATTTTTTATAGGCGGGCTTGTAATACTGGCTGTTATAGCTGCTTTTTTGTTCAGCACCTTTTTTATTGCTCCGACTTATCAGACTCAGGCCAGAATACAGCTTTCCAATTATGAAGGTTTATACAGTAACCCTGATACCGCTGTACAACTTTTAAGCAGCACTGATCTAATGCAGAAAGTAATGGCAGCAGAAAATATAGATTTGACAGCTGCTCAATTAAATTCCTATATTAATAATAACTTGAATATCAGTCAAATAAGTAATACTTCAATTATTACAATAACAGTAAAAAATAATGAGCCTCAATTAACTCAAAATATTGCAGAGGGTTTAATTAGTAACTTTGAAGCAGACTCTAATAAATATTTTGAAAATAAATTGAAAAATGATAGGGAATATATTTCTACTCTTAAAACCGATCTAAAAGATCTAAGCTCTGATCTAGAAAGAAATCAAAACTTAATTCAAGAAAGTAGAGAAAAGGGAAAAAGTGAGGTTGCTTCCTTATTAATTCAGGAAAATTCGTCTCTTCAGGATTCACGTCTGGAGTTAAGAAGAGAAATTGAAGAAAGAGAATCAGAACTTGAAAACTTTTATCCACTGGAAGTTTTAGATGCACCATACTTGCCTGAAAATCCGACTAGTCCGAACATAAAGTTAAATGTTGCAATTGCAGCAGTGCTGGCCCTAATGCTGGCAGTGTTTATAATCTTCTTTAGAGAATTTATGAAAGAAGAATAGAAAACTTAATCAAAAATGAACATATTAAAACCCCGGTAGAAATTTAAATTTTAATTTCTCCGGGGTTAAATTATTTAATTCAAGATACACCAGCTTAAAGCTTTCTTTTTACCCTGCTGTATATTATTTAAAGTTTTAAATTTTGGACGCCCATAGTTTAAATATAGGTTCTTAAACTCCTTAATATATTCTAATTCAGCGGGCGCTGCTACTTTTTCGGCTCTTTTAAAGAGCTCTGTGGTTAATGATTCTAGCTTCTGGTTTTCTTGAGAATTAATTACTTTATTTTTAAATTGCAGAAATTCCTGCTGATTGTAATTTAAAGACTGCTGATAGTAATAATCAAGATTATCCTGATTATAAAAGATAGCTTTTAATAACGCGGCAAAGGCAAAATTATAGGGATAGGGCAGAGCATCAGCGGATCTAATTTCTATGTATTTTTTAGTCCTGATATCCGGAAAAACCATTGAAAGAAAATGGTCAATAGTTTCTGCTTTATCGTTTTCCATAAGCTCTTTAATTTTAGTCGAACCACTGTAAGCTAAATTACCTTCTTCTAAGTTTATAATTGCAGGGGTATTAAGTATATATTCTGCATAATCTCTGTAACCAAACTCTTTATCAAAAACGCCTTTAATAATGCCAGAACGCTCACTGTCACAGTTGGCCCAGATTGTCTCTCTAATGCTTGAGGAAGCTGCTGTTTTCCCCTCAAAAAAAGGAGTGTTGTCAAAAAGATAGTAGACCAGGGGAGTTAAAAAATAGCCAACTCTAAATTTTTTAATGTAATCTAGTTCATTAACATAATCAATATTCATCTGGACAGAGGCAGTACCCTTCATCATATTGTGAGCATACTTACCGGTGCCTTTAAAGTATCTGTACATTAAGTCATAACGCTTTTTTGGCAGCAGAGGTAGATCTTTAATTGAACTTTCCGGTTGATAACCGAGAACAGCCAGTTTTTGACTTCTGCTATTTAAAATTTCTTTGATTTCTTCTATAAAACTTAGATAAATTTCTTTAGTCTGCTCTAAATCAACAAAGGGAATAATGCTCAATTCAAGCTGGCCACCTGGTTCCAGGGTTACAGCCCGTTGTTTATCAGTAAGTCCAATTAAATTTTCACCTTCAAAGACCTTTTCCCAGTTTCCTTTACTTAACTGTTTCAGCAAAGATTCAATTCCCTGCTCTTCTGAATATTTAACAGCAGTTAAATTTTCTTTTAAAATGAGATGTTCAAATTCCATTCCGACTTTGTGATTTTCTTTTTTACTTTCAGCTTCTTTAAAATAACTTGCAAAACTTTCGATCTGTTTTTGGTAGTCCATAACTGATCCTTTCTTTTTATTATTTATATAATTTGATAGCTTTTTTAACCTAAAATGTCAGCATTTAGTTAGCTGTTCAGCCGTAATTAAGTTGATTGCTTTACTTATATATACTATTATAACTTAAATTTGCTTTTCCTGCATTTAATTATAAAAAATATTGCTTAAGTTATTAGCTGACGGAAATTGTCGAGCTTTTTGTTTGAATCTCAGAACTGTTTATAATAAAATTAAAGTTGATAAATTATTCATCAATTATAAAATTTACATACAGGGGAGAATGATAATATGAAAATCACAGTAGCAGGGGCTGGATATGTAGGGCTGTCCAATGCAGTTTTGCTTGCTCAGAATCATGAGGTAACAGCAGTCGATGTCTTAGAAGAAAAAGTGGAAATGATCAATAGAAGAAAGTCGCCGATTGTTGATCCAGAGCTTGAAGACTATCTAGAAAATAAAGAACTTAATTTAAAGGCAACCACTGATGCGCTTAAAGCATATCGGGAGGCTGATTATGTAATAATTGCTACCCCAACTAACTATGATCCGGATCAGAATTATTTTAATACCAGAACTGTAGAAGCTGTTGTGGCTAATGTACTTTCCTTTAACGAAGATGCCGTGATGATTATTAAATCAACTGTACCGGTTGGTTATACTAAAGAACTGCGGGAAAAATTTGATACAGAAAATATTATATTTTCCCCGGAATTTTTGAGGGAAGGTAAGGCACTTTATGATAATCTTTATCCCTCTCGCATTATTGTTGGAGAACAGTCTCAAAGGGCCCAGGAATTTGCTAACCTTTTAGTTGAAGGTGCTGAAAAAGAAGATATTTCAGTCTTGTTTACGGATTCCACTGAAGCAGAAGCGATAAAACTGTTTGCTAATACCTATCTTGCAATGCGGGTAGCTTTTTTTAATGAACTCGATACCTATGCTGAGGTCAGGGATTTAGACAGTAAACAGATTATTGAAGGGGTCGGCCTGGATCCTCGCATAGGAGATCATTATAATAATCCTTCTTTTGGCTATGGAGGCTACTGTTTACCAAAAGATACTAAACAGCTGCTTGCTAATTATGAGAATGTACCCAATAATATTATGCAGGCCATTGTAGATGCCAACCGAACCAGGAAAGATCATATTGCTGAGATGATAATTAAACAGCAGCCGGAAAAGGTAGGGATTTATCGTCTGACCATGAAGAAAAACTCTGATAATTTTAGACAGTCATCTGTGCAGGGGGTAATGAAACGCATCAAGGCAAAGGGAATTGAAGTAGTAGTATATGAGCCTGCCCTGGAGGCCGATCAGTTTTATAGATCACGAGTAATAAATGACTTAGCTAAATTTAAAGCTGAATCAGAAATCATTGTTGCCAACAGAATGGCTGCCGAGTTAGATGATGTTGAGGAAAAAGTTTATACCAGAGATTTATTTAATAATAATTAAGCTGCAGTTTTTAACCACCCGGATTAAGTCATATTTTTGACTCAAAACGGGTGGCTTTTGTTTCTCAGAGCTTTCTGCAGCTAGTAAAATAAATTCTTAAAACTCTATCCCTCCGGTAGTTATAATACCCGCATCTCCAAAAGGAACTAAATCCAGACGGAAAGGTTCTCTTCTTAAGCCAATACTGAAAACTGCCCCGGGAAAAGTTGTCATTTGATGCATCCAGGTAGTATATTTTCCGTTTTCATCATCATAACCATGGACTATACCATAGGTAAATTTAGCTGTAAACTCTGTGCTGCCAATTGAGAACAGATGGTAGTTTGTTCCCCGGTAAATATAAATTGTGTCCTGGTCATAGCTGTTTTTGAAAAAGGCAATACCATCTAAGTCATTATTGGCATAGTGTCTTTCCAGTCCAATGAGATGCTGCTGGTTATTCTGATAGTCTCTTTGATTGAAATGCTGGGTAAAAAAACTTGTCTGCAGGTAATAGTTTTCTATTTCAGCTGCAGCAGCAGGAGCTGCCAGGATTAAAATAATTAATCCAGTCAGGATCAAGATTTTAAGCCGCATTAAGATACCTCCTCTAAATTTTTAGAGGTTTAAAATTTATCTGTCTTCCAGCCAGAAGCGAGTTCTAGAGTTGTTTAAATTTCCTTCACTGCTTAGAGCAATACCACTATACGGCTTCCAGCCTACAATTTCCGTTACATAAAAGACATCTTTAATTTCTACCATGACCGGCATCCTGTCTATTGGGTCACGCATAGAAATATTTGCACTTTTACTTCTGTACCCTTTTATTTTAACAGATTTTCCTTCAGCTGCAAAATTTGTGAGCAAATTTCCCTCTGCAGCATTAAATAGCACATGTCCCTTTACTGAAGGAGCCATCCAGGGATACATTCTGCTGCCCATTCTCATTTCAACTTTACCTTCAATTGTCTCAATTGCTTTTTTACTTTGATAAGGATAATCCTGATCTACCCTATAATCCAGATAGGTGGTACCCTGATAAACAATTTTATTTTCTAATAATGCCCCCAGATTTTGATCAACTAACAAGTCCTGGTTAAAGTTTGCCAGATCATCTTTAATGACCCAATTTAAAAGTTTAATATCTTTGGTTTCCTGTTTCAGCTGATCAATATCATCAATAAAGAGGTCGGCTATAGATGTTGAAATATAAGCGCTTTCTCCATAAGTCAAATTAACAGCTGGTGTCATTTCTGTAATTTGATTTTTGCTAATTCCATTGTAATTAACGAGATTTTGATCAGTTAAAATCAGAAGGCTGATTTCGCTGATTCCGCGGTCAGATTTTGTAATTTCTAGAGGATAATATAGTTCATCTGTTTTAAATTGATAGGAAACAGCCTCGTTAATTTTGGGATCAGGTCCAACTTCAACAGTGTCAAAAACAAAGTAGTTGTAGCCGCGATTGATATAGTTATTGATTGTGTTTTTAAGTTCTCTGGGAATGACTGGATTTTGTTCGCCTTTTTCTTGCAGGTAGTCATTAACCCAGCTGACAAAGTAATTTTGATTTAAAACTTTTACAACCGTAATATCGTGGGAGCCAATTACTATTTCTTCTTTTATTTCGGCAGCAGGAGCTTCCGTTTCGGTGCTCCTCAGGACTGGCTGTCTCAAATCGTTAAAGACTTCCTGAAAAACAAATTCATTGGCTCGTCTTAAGACATCACGACTGGATTTCTTGACTTCAGGCTCGGCCGGTAAAGGTAATACCTGCAGTACCTTTGTTGCTTTAGAAGCATATAATTCGGTTGATAAAATTAAAATTTCTTCATCCCCGTTCCAGGCAATTAGAGCATCCTGGGCTGGCTCAAAAATTTGCACTCCTTCAATAAAGGGGATAGAGCCTCTGTCTGCAAAAGCGCCTGTAGAAACTAATAGTAAAAAGATAAATAATAGAATAATTGTTTTTTTCAAGATTATCCCTCCTCTAATTCTCATATGATATACTTCTTCAACTATAGATTTTTTTCCTGCCTGCAGCAACAAAATTTATAGAGACACAAACTGTTAATATCTCACTTTTATGATATAATTGGAAAAGAGAGGTGACAAATATGGACTTATTTACTCTAGCAGCTCCAGTTTTTGATCTGGCCATGAAAATATCGGGCCACGAAAAAGTTTTAGTTGAACTGGGAAATAGGATAAAAAAAGATGAGTTAAAAAGGCATTCTGGCAGCAGGGACAGTGGTTTTAATTTTAATCTTTCAGCAAACAGTTCTGAACAGGAATTGAAGGAGGAACAATCAGAAGTTAAACTGCTTGATCTGGGGGGAGGAACAGGAGAACTTGTTAGATATCTGCCTCGAAATATTACAGTTACAATTGCTGATCCTTCTCAGGCAATGCTCGCTGAGGGGAGGAAAAAAGATTTTAAACAGCAGGTTAAGCATGTGCTGGCCGATGGTGCTGATCTTCCATTTGAGAGTGATTCTTTTGATTATCTAACAATTTCGGATGCTCTGCATCACTTTCGTAGAGTGGATTCTGCTTTAAATGAAGCAGCAAGGGTGCTCAAACCGGGAGGAAAACTATATATATTAGAATTTGATCCAACTACCTTTTTTACCAGAGTTATTATCTTTTTTGAAAAACTGGCTGGAGAGCCGGTTAATTTTTATCAGCCAGAAAAACTGACCGAAAAGCTGGCTCGAAATGAGCTCAAAATAGAGCATCAATATCTCAATAAATCCCTCTATATTCTTACTGCAAAAAAACGGCTTAAATAAAGTAAAATCAAGGCATCTTGAATAGTGCGCTTATTTAAAGAATTCTAATAATTTCGAATACCGGAAAATGGTCAATAAAAGATGTGAAATATTTGACAGCAGAATTGTAAAGTATTATACTTAAAGAGGAAATAAATAATAAAAATTTACCTTATTAATAGGAGGGAAAGTTATAATGGCAAAACAAATGAAGACCATGGATGGAAACACTGCTGCAGCTCATGTGGCTTATGCATTTACAGACGTAGCAGCTATCTATCCTATTACTCCTTCATCTCCAATGGCTGAATTAGTTGACGCATGGAGTGCTAATGGTCGTAAAAATATTTTCGGCCAGGAAGTAAAGTTGACTGAAATGCAGTCTGAGGGAGGAGCATCTGGTGCAGTACACGGTTCCTTGGTGGCAGGAGCTTTGACAACTACTTTTACAGCTTCTCAGGGATTATTATTGATGCTGCCTAACATGTATAAGATTGCCGGAGAACAGTTACCCGGAGTTTTTCATGTTAGTGCACGTACTGTTGCTACACATGCTCTATCGATCTTTGGTGATCACTCTGATGTAATGGCTGCCCGTCAAACAGGTACAGCTATGTTAGCTTCCGGAAGTGTCCAGGAAGTTATGGACTTAGCTGGTGTTGCCCATCTGGCATCTATTAAATCAAGTTTACCATTCGTACATTTCTTTGATGGTTTTAGAACCTCTCATGAATATCAAAAAATAGAAGTTATGGATTATGATGATCTGGAAGGATTGGTTGATTACGGAAAGATCAGCGAATTCAGACACAGAGCATTAAATCCCGAACGTCCTGTAACAATGGGTACAGCTCAAAACCCAGATATTTTCTTCCAGGCGCGTGAAGCTTGTAATAGTTTCTATGATGCAGTTCCGGATATTGTAGAAGAATATATGCAGGAAATTTCAGAATTGACAGGTAGAGAATATCATCCATTTAACTATATAGGTGCAGAAGATGCTAAATATGTAGTAGTGGCTATGGGTTCTGTAACAGATACTATCGAAGAAACTGTTAAGTACTTAGTAGATCAAGGAGAAAAAGTTGGTCTGATTAAAGTAAGATTATATCGTCCATTCTCCGAAAAATACTTCATGAAGGCTCTTCCAGAAACTGCTGAGAAGATTGCTGTATTAGATAGAACTAAAGAACCTGGTGCAGTAGGGGAACCACTTTATGAAGATGTAAGATCATTATTCTACGATCACGAAAAGCGCCCTGTTATAGTTGGCGGACGCTACGGTTTAAGTTCTAAGGATACTACTCCTACACAGATTAATGCTGTATTTGAGAATCTTAGAAAAGATGAGCCAAAAGATCACTTTACAATTGGAATTAAAGATGATGTTACAAATACGAATCTTGAACTTACAAAACATATTAACACTTCTCCAGAAGGTACAGTTCGCTGCAAGTTCTGGGGTCTTGGTTCTGATGGTACTGTTGGAGCTAACAAAAATGCTATCAAGATTATTGGTGACAATACAGATAAGTATGCTCAGGCTTACTTCTCTTATGACTCCAAAAAATCTGGTGGTGTAACTGTTTCTCACTTAAGATTTGGTGATGAGCCAATTAAGTCAACTTACTTAATTGATCAAGCAGACTATGTTGCCTGCCATAACGAATCTTATGTAGATAAGTTTGATATGGTTGAAGATCTACATGATGGCGGAAACTTTGTGCTTAACTGTACCTGGTCAGCTGATGAGCTGGACGAAAATCTTCCTGCGAAAATGAAAAAGTATATTGCTGATCATAACATTAATCTCTACACAATTAATGCTGTAGATATTGCTCAGGAAGTTGGTTTAGGCCAGAGAATCAATATGGTAATGCAGACTGCTTTCTTTAAAGTAGCTGACATTATTCCTGTTGATGAAGCTGTTGAATATCTAAAAGAAGCTATTCAAAAATCTTATGGTCATAAAGGTGATAAGATTGTTGAAATGAATAATAAAGCAGTAGATAAGGCTCTAGATGCATTAGTTAAAATTGATGTACCAGCCGAATGGTCTAGTGCTGAAACTGCTGAAAAGGAAGAGGAAGAAGACGTGCCAGAATTTGTTAAGAATGTACTTAAGGTTGTTAATGCACAAAAAGGTGATGAATTACCTGTAAGCACATTTATTGGCCGTGAAGATGGACACTTCCCTCCAGGACTTTCTAAATACGAAAAACGTGGTATTGCAATTAATGTACCTGACTGGTTAAGTGATAAATGTATTCAGTGTAACCAGTGTTCACTAGCATGTCCACATGCAGTAATTAGACCTTTCTTATTAGATGAAGAAGAAGCTGCTAACGCTCCAGAAGGATTTGAAACTCTTGATGCCCGCGGTAAACAGCTGGAAGGATTACAGTATAAGATTCAGGTAAGTCCTTATGATTGTACAGGTTGTGGTGTTTGTGCTGATGTTTGTCCTGTTGATGCATTAGAGATGACTCCTTTTGCAGAAATGGTAGAAAAAGATGCAGACAACTGGGATTATGCTATTAACGAAATTTCTATTAAGGATGACTTAATGGATCCTGTTAATATCAAAGGTAGTCAGTTCCAGGAACCACTACTTGAATTCCACGGTGCTTGTGCAGGTTGTGGAGAAACAGCTTATGCTAAACTGGTAACACAGTTATTTGGAGACAGAATGCTAATTGCTAATGCTACAGGTTGTTCTTCAATCTGGGGTGGATCTGCTCCTGTATCTGTTTACTCTACTAACCCAGAAGGCCACGGACCAGCCTGGGCTAACTCCTTATTTGAGGATAACGCCGAGTATGGTTATGGTATGTATCTGGCTAATGAGCAGATTAGAGCTAAGATTGCTGACCTGATGGAAGAAGCAATTGAGCTTGATTTAGATTCAGAACTAACAGAGCTAATGAAAGAAATGTTAGATAACTATAATGACGGCGAGAAAACTAAAGAAATCAAGAAGAAAATGATGCCTTTACTCGCTAAGTACAGTGAAAACGAAGTAATTGCTGAGATTGTTGACCGTAAAGAATTTATTACTAAGAAATCTCAGTGGATTATTGGTGGAGATGGCTGGGCTTATGATATCGGTTACGGAGGATTAGACCACGTTATCGCTTCTGGTGATGATGTAAATGTATTAATCTTTGATACAGAGGTTTATTCTAACACCGGTGGACAGTCCTCTAAAGCTACTCCAACTGCTGCAGCTGCTAAGTTCGCTGCTTCTGGTAAGAAGATTAAGAAGAAGGACTTAGGACAGATGGCTATGACTTATGGTTATGTTTATGTTGCTCAGATTTCTCTGGGTGCCAACATGAACCAGGCAATCAAAGCTATCGCAGAAGCTGAAGCATATGATGGACCTTCCATTATTATTGCTTATGCTCCCTGTATTTCACATGGACTCAAAAAAGGTATGGGCTGTAGTGTTAGTCAGGAGAAAGATGCAGTTGAATCTGGATACTGGCACTTATTCCGCTTCAACCCAGATCTTAAAGAAGAAGGAAAGAATCCATTTAGTCTGGATTCCAAAGAACCTACTGAAAGCTTCAGAGACTTTATTCTTAGTGAGGTACGTTTCTCCTCTCTACAGAAGACATTCCCTGAAATTGCAGAGGATCTCTTTGAAAAATCTGAACAGGATGCAAAAGAACGTTATCAGTCCTACAAGAGACTTGAGCAGGCTTATGCTCCTGAAGAAGAGTAATAAAATAGCTTAAAAATAAATAAAAGAGCAAGGATAAAAGACCAGCGGGACGCCGCTGGTCTTTTTTTAACGTACTGGTGCCGTGTACCACCCGAGTTTTGTCTTATTATGTCGAAAAGATAAGCGGATAAATTTTTTAATTAAATTGTAAAAATATTGAAATTATATAAATAAAAGTATATAATTAAACTGAAGTAAAAAAATAGAAGGGTGGTATTTATGGTGCGCAAAAGAAGAGTCTGGTATCCTGGATCAAAGTATCATATTACCTGTAGGGGGAATAAAAAAAGAACAATTTTTTTAGACAGGATTGATTTTAAAATATATATTAATATAATTAAAGAAATAAATAATAAATATCCATTTGTAATTCTAAGCTATTGTTTGATGCCTAACCATGTTCACCTGCATCTTAGAACTGAAGATATAGAAATCTGGAAAATTATGCAGGCTATTAACTGGCGTTATGCGCGTTATTTTAACGAAAGATATAATACAGTAGGCCATGTATTCCAGGGTCGATATGGCTCAAAGATAATAGAAAATAATTACTACAATTTAATTGTAAATCGTTATATTCATCTCAATCCGGTTAAAGATCAACTGGTCTTAAACCCCAAAGATTATCGCTGGAGTAGTTACAGGATCTATTTAGGAGAAGAAAAAAGTGAGTTAGTTAAAGAAGAGGAGATTCTAAACTATTTTGCTGGTGAAAGAAGTTTATATAATAAGTTTATTATGGAATTTGTTTAAGCCTTCAAACAATTTTACAAAGAAAAAGGCTATTGAAATTTAATCAATAGCCCGCTGTTTTTAAAGATTTGAATAGTTTAGCTTTTTTGAAATTAATTTTAAATTCTAATTACCTTTACCAGGATTATTGCCTTTTCCCTTTCCAGAATTATTACCATTAACGGGATTCTTGTATTTGCCTTTAGCTTTTCCTTTTCCAGGATGATTATTTTGCATATAGTTATGAATCATATTTGAGAGACCTTGACCGGTCCAATCTTCATTATTTGCCTTGTAGGCTTTAATCCTTTGAGCCAGACCGCGACCAAAATTATCTCCATTATAATTTTCATCATAGTCTCCATCATAATCGTCTTCAAATTCATCGTTATTATCTTCTAATTCTCCCAGAATTATTTTAATCATTCCCAGATCAATTTCTCCATAAATATCTACCATAGTGGTTAATTCATCTTTTAAGATAGTTTTTTGTTCCACTGTTAAGTCTAAATCATAGTCATTTAGATCAATATAGTCATCTTCAGCTGCCAGCAGTGGCAATGATAATGTGAGTATAATGATTAATACTGCAGTTGCAATTATTTTCATATTCATAGTTTTACCTCCCTTACAAAATTATTCAGTTTATCTTATTTTTAATATAACACTAATTGAGCTTTAACTCAAATAATGGAGTGGTTTGTTGTTGATTTTACTAAATTCAAATCAGAATTAAATTATTATAATTTAATTATTAAAGGATTGAAAATTATTATGCAGAATATAATATATAGATAGAAACTTATGGAGGTGAAGCTTTTGATTTTAAATTGGACAGGTGTCTTTCGTCTTATATTAGCTGCTATTATGGCAGCGTTAATCGGCTATGATAGAGAAAAGCAAAATAAAGCTGCAGGTATTAGAACAAATGTTATTGTTGCTGTTATTTCCTGTGTTATTATGATACTTTCAGTTGAAGTCGCAGAATCTAGTGGTTCATTAAGTGGTGTTCAGGGTGATCCAGCTCGGCTGGCAGCACAGGTTGTAAGTGGCATTGGATTTTTGGGAGCGGGTACTATTTTGAAACAGGAAGACAAAATTGAAGGCCTAACAACAGCAGCCAGCCTGTGGGGAGTTGCAGGTCTGGGTCTTGCGGTAGGCTATGGGTTATATGATATTTCGATAGCTGCAACTTTAATTATTTTTATTAGCTTAAGAGTAGCCCCTTCAGTTAAGAGACGGGTTTAGTAACTGTTTACTAAACTTATGGAATTTTAATTGTTATTATTAAAGAGAAAAGAGGGGATTTTTGTGAAGAAAAAGTATTTTACTTTATTAATTATACTAGTGTTGGGTGGCTTAATTTTAGCTGCCTGCAGTAATGGCAGCAGTCCTACTTTGAGAGGAAAAGTTTATTATAATAACACAGATTCCATGGTTTATAATGCTGAGGTTTTACTTGATGGTCAGGTAAGGGATAAGACTGATTATTATGGCGAGTTTTATATTACCGGTTTGGAAAAAGATAGTTATACTTTAAGAATTAGAAAAAAAGATGCTATTGAAGATTATGTAGAAACAGTTTATCCAAATGTTAATAATAATTTAATTATTAATGCTGTTCCGGTGGCAGATACAACAATAATTAACGGTCAGGTCAATATAAGTAATAGAACAGAATATGAGGCATCAGGGATAAATAGTTCCAGTAATTTAAGATCTGCCTCTAACTTTAAAGATTTCAGTAAAGCTAAGATTGTTCAGGATGAAATAATTGTTAAATATGATAATTCAACTGTAACCAGTGCTTCAAATACGGTTAAAGAAGTTCAGGGATTAAATATTGCGAAAAAATTGAACAGAGGTAATGGCGATTTAGTTAAATTTAAAATACCAGCCGGAAAAACAGTTGAAGAAATGATAGATTACTTTTCTAGTCAGCCTGGAATAGAATATGCTGAGCCCAATTACTATGTTTATGTCCAGTCTATTCCAAATGATGAGCGGTATGACGAATTTGATTCCAACAATAATCGTAGTATAATTCAGTGGGGCTCAATATCTGCAAATCTTGAAGCAGCCTGGGATGAACAAAAATATAGTAGTTCAGTTACTGTGGCTGTTCTTGACTCCGGTATTATACCAGATCATGAAGATTTACAGGCTAATATATCTGGAGGAGCAAATTTGGTTGGTGATAGTGGTGGAAATACTGATCCTCGCAATTATACTGCTAATACAGATATAAGAGACAGAACTACTCAGGCCGATGGCGGAAGTCATGGTACTCATGTGACAGGAATAATTGGAGCTTTAACTAATAATACTACGGGAGTAGCAGGAGTTAGCTGGGGCATAAACTTAATGCCGGTAAAAGTTTTAGATGATACTCAAAGCGGAAATACTTTTGACGTAGCAGAAGGAATCTACTATGCTGTGGATAATGATGCTGATGTTTTAAATATGAGCCTTGGTGCTGATTTAGATTCCAACAATCTTCCTGCTCATCTGACAGAAGCAGTTGAATTTGCTGATAGTAGGGATAAAATTCTAATAGGAGCATCTGGAAATAATGGATCTAGTTCAGTATTATATCCTGCTGCTTATCCAGAAGTTATAGCAGTAGGCGCTGTAGACATTAACAACCAGCAGGCAAGTTATTCAAATTATGGTTCAAACTTAGACTTAGTAGCACCCGGTGGAGATTTTGATGTTGACACTGGTATTTTAAGCACCTGGGGATATTTTGAAAATGGAACTTTTTATACAAATGAATATACAGAAATGGAAGGAACTTCAATGTCAGCTGCTTATGTTAGTGGGGCAGCAGCTTTATTGCTAGAAGCAGGAGTTAGTCCTGAAAACGTAAGGAGAAGATTAACTTCTACAGCTGTTGATTTAGGTGCTGAAGGAAAAGATTCTGAATATGGTTATGGAATGATTGATATTTATGGAGCATTATTAAATCAGAAAATAGGAGCCCCCTATGTATTTGCAGCCACTGAAAACAATGGGACTTTGATTATTGAGAGTAATTCAACCCGAATGAATAGTGATGGCAGTTATTCTTTAGCGGATAGAATTATTGGAGACTATTATATGGTTGCCTGGAGAGACATTAATGATAATTTTGAGATTGACGGAGGAGATTATTTCGGTATAACGGATGCAACGGAATATTATAATCCAGGTGCAGTTTATGATAATCAGGATATAGACATGTATTATGTGACCTCAAGCTCTTCTGCTGCTTCCTTAAGTGTAGAAGGTATTGAAAAATTAAGAAACTAATTAAAGGAGGAGTTAAAATTGAGAAAAGAAATTAAGATCATATTTTTAGCACTGGCTATTGCAGCGCTGTTTTCAATTTCCGTTTCGGCTCAGATCCGGGTAGAAAATAGAACTATAGATTTTGATCTTATTCCAGACCAGATAACTGCGGACACTTATTTACCAATTGAAAAATTGGTGGAAGCTGGATTATTTGAAGTAGATAGAGTTAGTAATAACCGATATATCGTCCTGAAAAATGATAATTATTATATTTTGCAAAACAACCAGGATTTAGTCAGATCAAATTTAAGAAATAGAAATTTGGAATATACACCTGTGGTTATCAATCAGCACTTTTTAGTTCCGGTAGAATTTCTGGAAGAATTTTTGAATTTCAATGTTAGAGTCGAAAAGGGATTAACAATGCCAGACAGGATCGGTAGAGATGATCAGCTAAGAGACAATCTGCGTCTGCGGGTTTATCTTAACGATGATGAGTTTAGAATTTATGATAAACTAGAGTTAAGTATTGAGATTATGAATACTAATAGAGATGATATTAAGCTTCGCTTTAACTCAGCTCAGAAATATAATATTTATATCAAAAATAGATTTGGTAGAGTTCTTTATTCCTGGGCCTCAGACAAGATATTCTCTCAAGCAGTACAGGATATTGAGATTGAAGGTAGAGATTCTCTGAGCTTTGAAGAAGAGATAGATTTAAATCAGTTTAGAGAAGGCAGATATTATGTTGAAGTAGAAATTACAGCGGATAATTATGATTTTAATTCCATAGAAAAAGAATTTAAAATCGAAGACTAATCACTTTATATTTTTGATGAGGTAATAATTTATGTTGAAAAATAAAATTAAATTAATTGATAAATATATTATTAAGGAGGTCAGCTATCCTTTTATTCTGGGGGTTTTGATAGTTACTGTAATTTTGATTGGTAATTATTTTTTTCAGCTGACAGACTTAATAATTGTAAAAAAAGTACCGGTGCCGCTTGTTTTACAACTATTAGCTTATAAAATTCCTTCAGTAATGGTAGAAACCTTTCCAATTGCAGTTTTATTTGCGACCATGACCGGAATTGGTCGACTAAATCGAGAAAATGAGATTACTGCTATTCGGATGGGAGGAGTTAGTATTTTTAGGCTGATTATTCCCCTGTTGGTTATCGGGATTACGGTAAGTGGATTAACTTTGATTTTAAATGAAGATGTGGTTCCCTGGGCCAATCATCGTGCAAATAATATTATTAGAAAAACAATATTAAAAGAGGCTATGCCTGAACCGGAGGCAGAAGTCTTTTTTAAAGGACCCCAGGGACGCCTTTTTTATGTAGAAAAATATGACGAAAAAGCGGGAGAACTGCATCGAGTTGTTATTTATGAGTTAAACCAGGACCAGTTTCCGGAAGTTATTACGGCTGAGAGGGGAACAATTGAAGAAAATCGCTGGCTTTTAGATTCGGGAATTATTCATCAGTATGATAAGCAGGGTAAAATTGTTTTAGCTAGTAAATTTGAGGAGATGGAAATTCAGCTAACTGATGAGATGAAAGAACTTTATGGTAGTCAGAAATCTCCATCAGAGATGAGCAGAGAGGAGCTGGGTAAAAGAATTGCCCTGTTTAAAAAAAGTGGAATTAATGTTGATTCCCTGCTGGTGGATTATCACTTAAAATTGGCTGAACCGCTGACTGCTTTGCTATTTGTGCTGATTAGTGTACCTTTAAGCTTGAGTGGTAAGGAAAGCAGAACTCTAAATTTGATTTTTACAATTGTAATTGTGTTTTTATATTATGTGATCCTCTCCTTTAGCCGTTCTTTTGGTAAAAATTATATACTACCTCCTCTTGTTGCTGCCTGGCTGCCCAATCTTATTTTTCTATTTCTGGGAGTTATCCTGCTTTTCTGGCGAGACTCCTGGCAGAAGATAATTAATAAAATCTTTAAAATTCTAGGAATTTCGACAGCGGGTTTTTTACTTCTTTTTATTTTGAATACGGATGGGCAGACTGCAGATTTGCGAGTTAAGGCAGACTATTTAAATTATGATCAGAACAGTGGGTTTATTAAAATAAAAGGTAATATTGATGGTAGTTATGGTCAGTATTATTTAAAATCAGAAGATATAAAAATAGAGCTGGCTGATGGCAGTCAGACCAAACTAGAAAGAACAAAAAATCTAGAGCTGCTGCCGGGAGAGATTTCTGGCTGTGATTTTGAGCAGCCTCATTATTATTTTGACGCAGAACGGGTCATTATCAGACCGGGTGAGTATATTAAGATGTATAATATTATGTTCCGGGAATTAAACGGCAAACTCCCGCTTTTATACTGGCCTTATCTCTATATTTCTCTCAAACAGGAAAACAGTAACTTTGTTCCTGCCTTTGGCTATCATCAACAGCGGGGATGGTTTATCAAAACCAGGTATTTTTATAATAATCGCTTTGATCTCCCCGGTAATTTTTATCTTGACCACTATACTATTTCTGGTACAGCAGGAGGAGTAAAACAGTATTTTATTAATAACAGCCGGCAAAAGGCCTATCTTTATTATTACAGCCAGCAGAATAAAACCGATCTTTCGGGTCTTTTCAACTGGGAAGCCGAATTATACCACGAAGCTAATCCCGGAAATTGGGAAGAAGATTTTTCTTATTTTTATCAGGACTATGATAATAAAATCGAAATAGATTCCGCACTTGACTTTTATTATAAAAAGGAGAGCCGCCGCAGCAGAATCAATTTTGATTATGAGGAGCAGGATTATTTTGAAGCCAACAATCGTGATCAAAGAGATTACGGTTTTGATTTTTATTTTTATGATCGTTTTTTTGATAGTTTATCAACCAGATTAAATTATGATCGAGAATATTTTCGAGATCCTGAAGATGGACTGGAAAGAGAAATTAACAGAGAGCTGGATTTACGCTATAACCCGGGTGAAGGCTGGCGTAGTCGATTAAATTACTATAATGGAGAAAGAGAAAGTCCGGGAGAGTCTTTAAAGAGCAGAGAAGGTGGAGAATTTTCAATTTCTAAAAGAAGCGGCTATTATGACTTTGTTTTTTTAATGGAACAGTATGCTCCCCGCTTAACAGAAGCTGATCAGGTTAAGTTTTCTCGTCTGCCGGAACTATCTCTGGAATATAATCCTCCAGGACCTTTTTCTTATTTAGCTCAATTAGGTCGTTATTACGAAGATTTCAGTGGAATCGAAGCTTATCGTCTGCGGGGAGAAGCAAAATACAGTGATGGCTTTGTATTGCCACTAAACAGTTACTTGCGAGTGCTGCAAAAATTTAGCAGTAGTGGCTATCAGATTGAGGGAAGAGAAGATAATAGCATACCCGGGCAGCAGCAGTCAGCAACAGAACTAAGGCTGCGGACAAATTTAAGTCGTAATTTACGTTTGCGAAATAATTATAAATATCAGCAGCAGTGGGGCTATACGCCTTTTAACTTTGACGAAGGAGAAAAAGAAAATCAGATTGAAAATATGCTTGACTACAGAATTCTTCCCTATCTATATTTTAATCTGGAAAGTGGCTATGACTTTCTGGATTATCAGTATCTACCCCTGGAATTATATCTGAACTTAAATCCGACTGAAAATTGGGAACTTAAATTGGGTACCCGCTATGACTTAAATAATATGATTTTTGATGATAATTTAATTTTTCACAGTATCTACGAAGGTCAGCGATGGGAGCACCGACTGGGTCTGGAATATGATCTTAATTCCTCTCAGCTGCAGAAAATTGACAATCAATTAATCTTCAATTTAGAAGGAGACTGGGGCTGGTATTTAGAAAGTAATTTAAGTTTTGATTATGATTATGACAGTCAGATCAGTGAGGCCAATATTCAGCTAAATAAGAAGTTTCACTGTCGGGAACTTAAGTTTAGTTATGATTATCTGCAAGAAGAAATTACCATCCAGTATTCGCTCGAGCTTTTTCCGGCAGATCCTGTTGGTTTTACTAAAACTGAAGATGATTTGATTTTCGAATCCAGTATAGAAGAGCGTTTGAAAAACGATGATCTTTAGGAAGGAGATAAGATATGCTATTTTTAAAGATAAAACTGACAGCTATTATTTTAGTGATGTTTTTTAGTATTTCAGCTCCCGTTCTGGCTCAGGCTGGGCAGACAGAGGACAAAAATGCAGCAGTAGAAAATGAAAAAACAGTCTATATCAATGCTTCTCGCTTGGAATATCAGGAGGAAAAAACTATTTTGAGTGGTGGAGTCAGAATCCAAAAAGGAGAAACTATTATCAATGCCAGCCGGGGAGAGCTTTTCCGGGACCAGCAGAAAATGATTTTAACGGAAGAAATTGCAGTAGAATATCCTGATGGCAGGGTTAAGTCTAACAAATTAACGGTTTTTTTAGAAAATGAAGAGTATATTTTTGAAGAGGCAGCAGTCCTTAATTATTTGCTTTCAGAGGGAGAAGAGATGCTTCTGCAGAGTGATTATTTAAAAATAACCGGCGCTAATAATTCCTTTATTGCTGAAAAAAATGTCGAAATTGATTATGATAATCAGAAGTTTAGAGGTGATAAAGCAAATTATAATGGGGAAAGTGAAATGATGGATTTAACAGGTAATGTAGAGATAGAAGAAGGGCAGGACTGGGTTCGCAGTGATCGGGCTACCTTTAACTTAAAAGAGGGAGAAGAGGGTTATACTGCAGAAGGAAATGTTGAAATCAGGTTAATACTGCAATAACTTGTTCTTAAGTAGCTAAAAACAGGGTATAACTAGTTTGCAGGAGGAGAGATGACTAATGGGTGCAATTTTAACAATTTTATCCGCAGCATTGATGACAGCTGCAAATTATTACGGCCACCTATATTTTTTAAACTGGTTTGCTCTCCTGCCATTTTTTTACTACATCTATATTTATAGTCCGGAAATTAATTACCGGAAAATTTTTTTAAGAGGCTGGAATCTTGGATTCTGGATTTTATTTTTTTCAGCCAATTTTTTATATTATTCTATTAAATTATATACAGCAGCTGCGTCGATAACTGTAATCTTGCTTTTAATTCTGCTTTTTTCAATACTTTCTTTAATCTACGGTTTATTTTTTATAATCTATTTTTATCTGCAGCAGAAATTATTTGCAGATAAATCCCTGTCAGCTTTTTTCTTTGCTGGCTGCTGGACTCTTTTTGAGCTGGCCCGACATTATTTATTTTTCTTTTTTCCAATTGCAAACCCTGCTTATACTCAGGCAGATTTTTCAAGTTTTGTCCAGCTGGCTGCGGTGGGGGGGATCTGGCTCTCGACATTTATTTTAATTTTTGTTAACGGTCTGTTTTTTCAGATTATCTTTCAGAAAAAATTTAAAAAAATAATTATACTAGGCCTTATAATCATTCTCATTTTTGGTTTTGCAAATTATCGTGAGCAGTCCCGGCCTGTAAGCAGCTATAATAACAAACAAAAGATAGAAATTGGAATTATTACAAGCGAAATTGATCAGCAGAAAAAATGGAGTGCCGATCAGCTGCAGGCCAATATAGAACTTACTTTAAAAGCAGCCTCAAAATTAAATCAGACTGGACTTATTATAGCTCCCGAAACAAATTTGACCTTCGATTTTGGTTCAGATAAGTATTACCGACAAAATTTTTTAGATCGGGTTGCTGCAGAGCTTAAAACTCCTATTCAGATTGGTTCACTGGCGGCAAAGAATACTGGTAGTGGTCGTTATAACAGTTCCTATTTGATTTCAGCTAGAGGGGAAATAGTTTCTCGCTATGATAAAAATCTACTTCTCTACTTTGGCGAAACTTACCCCTTTAAAGATCTGTTGAATAAATATACACCCTATTATTTTTCCTCGCTGAATGCGGGGCATGAGAAAAAAATTTTTAAAAGTCAGGGGCTAAAATGGGAAACTGTGATTTGCTCGGAAATACTGTATCCTGAGTATGTTAAAGTTGACAGGGGAGAAGTAGACTTTATTGTAAATCAAACTAATGAAGCCTGGTTTCAGGATAGTCGGCTGCTGAAGAATATTATGTGGCAGGCTGCTGTATTTAGAGCCGTTGAAAATGGAATACCGGTTATTAAAACTGGGAATAAGTCTTACAATGGGATTATCTATCCTTCCGGGAGTTATCAAAAAGTTAATCCCGGGACCAATTATCATATACTAAATTTTGAGATTCCAGATTCCAAATGAAGAATACTGTCGTTTTAGATTCAAAGATGTTATAATAAAATTAGTAATCGCTATTTTTTGTAAGCGAAGGGAGGGATTAATATTTCTGCAGCAAAGAACAGTACATTTAAAATAATTGATCTGGAAACGGGAATGGTAACTGACGAAGAAGTTCGGAGCGAATTTGGTGGTGTCTTAATCCCACCGGGAACCAGATTGAACAGAAAGTTAATTGAACAGTTAAAAGAAACTGATATTACTGAAATTCAAATAAAAACTGCAGCAGCAGTTGAGGCTGAAAAAGGTAAAAAAATAGTTGCTCACGAGAAGTACGAGCAGAACCTGGAAGATTTTTCTGAAGCCTATAAAAAAGCCTATTATATGAAAAAAGTTGATTTCAGAACTGTCAGAAGTTTGACCGAAGAAGCAATCGAAATCTCTCAATATCTCGGCCTGGAAGATATTCTGAAAATGACTCGTGATATTGACAGATATACTTATTCGCACTCACTACATGTTGGTATTTTAGCCAATAAATTTGGAAACTGGTTACATCTAAAAGAAAATAGAATCTATAATCTAACAACTGCTGCTCTGCTCCATGATATAGGCAAAAGCAGGATCAAAAAAGAAATTATAACCCGGCCGGATTCTTTAACTGATGAAGAATATGAGGAAGTTAAAAAACATTCGGAATATGGCTACAAACTGCTCAAAAAAAGCGGTCGTTTTTCTAAAAGTATCATGGCCGGTGTTTTAACTCATCACGAATGCTATCATGGTGGGGGTTATCCGCTGGGATTATCAGGTGAAGATATACCTTTATTTGGTCGAATAATTGCTATCTGTGATACCTTTGATGCCCTGACAACTGATCGCCCTTATCAGAATTCCGTTTCACCTTTTACAGCAGTTAAAATTATGGAAAAAGATTTTGATTCCTTTGATCACAGTCTAAAGATGCTTTTTATTGAAAAAATCCCCTATTCTTTAATAGGTGATCGGGTAATTTTGAGTGATAAACAACTGGCAAAAGTTGTATTTATTAATCCGGTTCATCCAGAGTCACCAATTGTAAAAATTGGCGATGATTATCTTGATTTAAACTGTGAGAGTGGATTATATGTTGAAAAACTGGTCAAAAATCTGGAGCAGGAAAAAAAAGTGAAGGAAGAAATTGAACAGAATTAAAGTTGAGGAGATTCTATGAATTTTTTATCTTTTTTACCAACCGGAATAATAATATTAAATATAATTTTTATCATTCTTTTAATCTTTTTTGAACGAAAGGATCCGACTGCAACCTGGGCCTGGCTTTTAATCCTGACTCTAACCCCGGTTTTAGGTTTTATCCTTTATCTCTTTTTAGGTTTAACTCCCAAAAAAAGAAAGCTTTTTCAGCGCAAACAGGAAGATGAATTAAAAAAATATGATAGAAAAATGATTACTGCCGAATTAAAGGCAAGAATAAATAACTTTGAGCATCTGGAACAGAGTATAATTAGACTGGCTTTTGAAAATGATCTCCCTGCAGGTATAGGCTGTAATCAGCTTGAAATTTATACCAGTGGCCGGGAGAAGTTTGACGATCTATTTGAGGATATAAAAAACGCTAAAGAATTTGTACATGCTAATTACTATATAATTAACGATGATCAGCTGGGAAACCAATTTATGCAGCTTTTAACCAAAAAGGCAGCCGAAGGTGTGGAAGTGAGATTACTTTATGATCGGATGGGTTGCAGAAATCTTTCGCGTTATGCAATTTTTGAACTTGAAGACGCTGGAGGAGAGGCAGTTTCTTTTGCCCCTTTTGTACTCGATATGAATTATCGTAATCATCGAAAAAATGTAGTTATTGATGGTCAAATTGGCTATCTTGGTGGGATAAATATAGGCGATGAATATCTGGGAGAAAGCTCCAGATTTGGTGACTGGCGAGATACTCATCTTCGTTTAAAGGGAGAAAGTGTTGACAGTCTTCAATACCGTTTTCTTCTGGATTGGGATTTTGCTACCGGACATGATCTGGTAGGAGAACAGAAATACTTTCCGGAAAAAGAATTTAAAGGTGATGTATCAGTCCAGGTTGTCAGCAGTGGACCTGACTCTAAGGAAGCAGAAATTAAATCATTATTTCTGAAAATGATCTATGAGGCAGAAGAGTCAATTTATATTCAAACACCTTATTTTATTCCGGATCAATCAGTGCTGGAAGCATTAAAACTTGCTGCTCGCTCTGGTGTTGACGTTAAAATTATGATTCCTTATCGGGGAGACCATCCCTTTGTTTATTCGGCCAATAACTCGTTTGTGGGTGAACTCCTGGATGTAGGAGCTCGCTGTTTTCGTTATACAAAAGGATTTCTGCACAGCAAGACAATCTGTATTGATAGCCGGGTACTCTCTATTGGAACTACCAATATGGATGTTCGTAGTTTTAAACTTAATTTTGAAATTAATGCTTTTATCTACGATCGTGATCGAGCTGAGTATCACAACCAAATTTTTAAAGATGATTTAGAAAACTCAGAAGAAATAACCAGAGAAGTATATGAAAACAGAGGCTGGACAATGAAACTGAGGGAATCTGTTTCCAGGCTTTTATCTCCAATTTTATAATCTGCAGCCACCGGGCATGCAACCAATTTTTTTCCGATAAATAGAAGCATTTGTGGATTTTTTAACTTTTAAAAGGTTTCTTTTTGCAGGAATATGAAAGATTTTGTAGAATAATATCTAATAACAACAATAATTATGGGCTGGGATGAATGAGATTTGAAAAATTGATTTTTGACCAGTAATACTGAATTTAGGAAGAGAAATGGGCTTAGGCCTGTTTTGAGCCTGAACCAACACTATTGAGTGTTGGTTTTTTCTATTTATTTACATTTTTTTCTATTAAACATACTAAATTGGGGGAGCTGGACATTAGTGAACAAATATGCAGCATTGAATCATGAATTAAGCAAGCTATACAAAAACATATCTGGAAAGGGGCCTAAATATTTAAAAACAGATGCGGTTGAAAATATATTAATCATAAAAATTAACTGGTATCCAGAAAAAATATTTAGTAATTTTACAACAAGTGATGGCCAAACTATCATTAAAAAAACATATAAACACATTTTTAGTAAATGGGGAGAAGAAGCAAAAGAAATTATTGAAGATGTTTTAAATTATAAGGTAACTGATTTTTATTATGATGAAAATATGGCGTTATCAGAAAACGAGAAAATTATAATTTTCTTATTAGATAAGGTAATAGAATAAAGAACTTTATCTAGTCAGAAAGGAGTAGCTGATGAATAGAGGTAAACGTTTACTTACAGGTGTAGAAGGATTAGATTTAATTTTAAATGGTGGCTTAATAGCAAACAAAACATATCTATTACGGGGTGGTCCGGGGACGGGAAAGACAACTCTTGGTATTCATTATCTGGTTGAAGGGGTTAAAAATGGCGAAAAATCAGCTTTAATTACTTTGACAGAGGACCAAAACAAATTAATTGATGATTTTAAAAGTAGAAATTTTAGTTTAGACAGGATAAGTTTTATTGACTTGAGTCCTTCTTCTAATTTGATTGAGAACAGTAAAAGTTATAATGTTTTTCCCGTGGAAGAAGTTGAAAAGAAACCTTTAATTAATCAGATAATTACCAGTTTAAATGAAATTAATGCAGATAGAGTTTATTTTGATGGTTTAAAACAGCTCAGATTTTTATCTAAAAATGAATATGAGTTTAGAAAATATATGTTATCAATGCTTCAGTTTGCTGCAGATAATAAAATAACCTTACTTGTATCTTCGGAAGCCAGCAAAAATGAGCCTGATGACGACCTGCAATTTTTATCTGATGGTGTTCTGAACTTAAATTTTGCTGATAAAAATAGGAGATATATTAATATTAGTAAATTTAGAGGCTCAGATTTTATTAAGGGCCAACATTCTTTTAAGATTAAAAAGAAGGGGCTAGAAGTTTACCCCAAATTAAGGCTGCAGAAAAACAAGACTGATTATCCAGGCGAAATTATTTCTTCTGGAATCTCGGAAGTAGATCAATTGCTTCATGGTGGTATAGAAAGTGGAACTACGACTGTAATATCAGGGGCCAGCGGGGTAGGGAAAACTACCTTTGGTGTTCAGTTTATGCAGTCAGCTGCCAAAACAGGGAAAAGATCAGTAATTTATACATTTGAAGAAGATGACAGAACACTTCTCAAAAGATCTGAATCTGTCAGTATTGAATTAGATAATTTGATAAGTAATAATAAACTGGAAATTATAAAAGTAGACCCCTTAGAATATACTCCGGGGGAATTTACTCAGTTTTTAATTAAAGAAGCAGAGGAAAATAATACCCGGAACATTATGCTGGATAGTGTTTCAGGATATAAGCTGTCTTTTGCCAGTTCTTCAGCAGGCAAAAATGAGCTGATAAGAAACTTACACTCTCTAACTAATTATTTAAATAATATTGGAATTACTGTTCTGTTAATTAACGAAATAGCCAATATCACAGGTGATTTTAAGGTGACAGAACTTGGTATCAGTTATTTAGCAGATAATATAATGTTCTTGCGTTATTTAGAATTTAATGGTGAGTTAAAAAAAGCAATTGGGGTTTTAAAAAAGCGATTAAGTGACTTTGAAAAACAGCTGCGCGAATTTCAGATCTGCAGCCAGGGAATCAAAGTTGGGAAACCGTTAACTGAGCTGCGGGGAATTTTAACTGGAAACCCTGAATTTATCAATAAAGAGCTTAAGGAAAGTTCAAAAAATGGACTTAAATAATCCTGGAGAACTAAATAAGATGTTTAAGAAATTTAAATTTAATAGAGTAAATAAAATACTGATTCTAAATAATAATAAGCAAAATATTATACTGCTAAAAAAATTTTTAAAAAAAGATTATCAGATTGAGATTTTTAATGATAAAGAACAGTTATTTTCTGAAGCTGGGGATTTGATCATTATAGATGAATATTATTATCAAAAGTTTAAAGATAAGCTGAGAAAATTAAAAGAAAGAAAAAACCCTATATTCTTACCTGTAATTCTATTGTCTAACTCAGTCAGAAACGAATTTTATTTTGAGAGTTCTGCTGATATATTTGATGATATTTTTGTACTGCCAATAAAAAAACAAATAATGAAATATCGAATAGATAATTTGTTAAAAATAAGGCACTTATCTTTGAAATCTGAATATAGATATTACGAACTTGCTGAAAAATCCCCTATCGGGATTTTTATTTTAAATCAGGGTAAAATAATTTATGCCAATCCAGCTTTTCTAAAGATACTAAAAATTAAATATGAGCAGCTTACCGGTAAAAATCTGATTTCTTTTATTCATAAAGAAGATAAAACACGAATAAAAAAAATGTTCAGAGAAAATAAGAATAGAGAGATTAAAAATGAAGAAGTTAGAGTTATGGATAATCACAATCAAATTAAATGGCTCAGCTTAAACTGCAGCCAGGTGAATTTTAATAATAAATTTTCGGTACTGATAACAGCCCAAAACATTACTGATAAAAAGCAAAATCAAAACAAAATAAAGTTTTTAAACTACCATGATAAGCTGACCGGATTATATAACCGGAATTATTTAGAGGAAGAGATAAAAAGATTGAATACTATTCGCCAGCTCCCTATTTCAGTGATTATGGGGGATGTTAATGGATTAAAATTAGTTAATGATGCTTTTGGACATCAAAAAGGTAATCAGCTTTTAAAATCAATAGCTGGAGTTTTTAAAAGTGCCTGTCGCTCCGAAGATATAATTGCCAGATGGGGTGGAGACGAATTTGTTATCTTATTACCCAGGACTTCGATTGGAGACGCCAGAAAAGTTTCGAACCGGATAAGAAAACTTTGTGCTGAAGCAGATAAAAATCCAATTAAATTGAGTATAGCACTTGGTGTTGCTCAGATAATAGATGAAGATCAGTCTTACGAAGAAGTCTTTAAAAAAGCTGAAGATAGGATGTATAGAAATAAAATTGCTGGCAGTGAAAGCACAAGCAACTCGATTATTTTGTCGCTGGAGAATACACTGCTGGAAAAGAGTCATGAAACAAAAGACCATGCAGAACGAATGAATAAATTAGTAATTAGATTTGCTGAGGAATTAGATCTTTCGACAAGCCAAATTGATAATCTAAAATTATTAAGCAGATTACATGATATAGGTAAAGTGTCTATTCCTGAAAAAATTTTAAAAAAGCCAGATAAATTAACTGAGCAAGAATTTAAAACTATTAAAAACCATCCGGAAAGTGGATACAGAATCGTTAAATCGATTCCGGAACTTGCATCTGTAGCCGAAGGGGTATTGTCGCATCATGAGCGCTGGGATGGCAAAGGTTACCCTCAGGGTTTAGCAGGAGAGGCTATCCCTTATACAGCAAGGATTATAGCAATTATAGATAGTTTCGATGTAATGACAAATCAGAGATCATATAAGTCTGCTGTATCTCAAAAGGGAGCTCTCTTTGAAATCGAAAGGTGCTCAGGTAGTCAGTTTGATCCCTATCTGGCAGAGAAATTTATAAAAATGATTCAAATTTAGATGGAAATGAATAAAAAATTTAATTTTTGGAGGTTTTAATGTTAAAAAAACAAAAAAATATGAAAAAAGATCTTATAGTTGAAGACGAGCTTTATTTATTGGCTTATTTTGATCAGTTAACTATGCTGCCAAATGAGAAATACTTTTATGAAGAATTAGTAAATAATATTGAAAATGAAGTGGGAAATGAAATTTATGCAGTTGCTTATTTAAAAATTAATGATTTAGAAAAACTGCATAATATATTAGGATTTGAAAAAATAAATAATTTTGTTAAATTATTGGCAGAGCAGGTACAGAAAATTAATAAAAATGCTGAGTTAATTTCTTTATATAGGGGAAATCAGTTTTTGATACTCTATAAACCTGATAATATTGATAATTTGAAAAAGAGATTAGCAAAAACATTAAAATATATTAAGGATTTTATAGCAGAAAATAATTATGATTATTTATTGAATATAAATTTAGGTGCTGCTATTTATCCAGAACATGGAAATACAGCTGCTAGTCTTTTAACAAAAGCACACAACGCAATGTATACAATAAAAGAGAATCGAAATACTTATCAGATTTATAATGAGAAAGTTTATTTTAAAAAAATTGAAAAAGAAGTATTGAAACATGATTTAAAGAATGCGATAGAAAATAATGATTTTTATTTAAAATATCAGCCGAAAGTACAGACTGTTGGTGAGAAAATAACTGCTTTAGAGGCATTAATTCGCTGGGAACATGAAGAAAAGGGCATTATCAGTCCAGCCAAATTTATACCTTTAGCGGAAAAAACAGGTTTAATAAAAAACATTGGGATATTTGTTTTAAAAGAAGCATTTGAAACTTTAAAGCTCTGGAAAGAAAAGGGACTGACAAATATCAAAATATGTATAAATATTTCTTTGAGCGAATTAAATGATCAAGAAATCATAAAAAACATTAAGTATATTGCTGATGCCTATTCAATCGACAATTCATTAATTGAATTTGAAATTACAGAAAGGTCTTTTACTGAGATTAAAAGAGAAACTCTAGATGAATTAAAAAATATGGGATTTTCTATTGCACTGGATGATTTTGGCACAGGATATTCATCTCTTAGTTTCCTTAATGAATTATCAATAGATGTTTTAAAACTTGATAAAAGCTTTATTGATAATATTACAGAAGAAAAGACAAAGATGTTAGTTAGAGGTATAATTGAAATTTCTCACAACTTAAATATTAAAGTGGTAGCTGAAGGAGCTGAAGTTAAAGAACAGTTAGAGATTCTAAAAGAATTAAACTGTGATTATATTCAGGGCTATTATTATTATAGACCGATGGCCAAAAATAAAATTGAGAAGTTATTAAATTAATTGGGGGAATTCGATGTTTTTCAAAAAAAGTTTTAAACTTAAATTAATGCTGGTTGTTTTTATTTTAATGCTTATACCGCTGGGAATATATACTTATGTTACACTCAGCAATAGTGTTAAAAACCAGACTGAGGCAGCTTTTAAAAGCAATCTAGAACTTGCACTTGGTTTTAAAAGTGAAATAGATAGAATCCTGGATTATGCAGAAGAACCGGTTGATATAGCTGCCAGGACTCAGATTTTAAGTTCTATGCAGACTGAAGAAATGCGAAATCTACTCTTAAAAACTGTTGAGTATAACAGTTATATTGATGGGATAGCAGTTTATAACAGTGGTAACGAAGAAATTTTTAGTGAAAATATTAAGGTGAAAAACGAAAATGATTTGATGGCCCAGGGAAAAGATTATTCAGATATTTTTATTAATGACCGCGGTGAAGCCGAGTTAATTTATCGAGTTCCAGTTAGAAGTGATGGCGAAAATTCAGGCATGATTTATGCTCAGATAAATTTAAGTGTTTTAAGCAGGATTTCTGATGATTCTAATCTGGGTGAAAACAGTTTTGCTTTTGTAGTTAATGATCAGGGGCAGGTGATTGGTCATCCAGATTCTGAGCTGGTTCAAAACAAAGAAAATTTGAGTAATATTTCTGTAGTTGCTGAGGTAATAAATGGAACCCAGGGAAGTGGAGAATATACATATCAGGGAGAAGACAAGTTTGCCTCTTTTACTCCAGTAGAAAGAACTGGATGGGGAGTTATTGTCCAGCTGCCTAGGGATCAGGTATTTACAGGTTTGATTGATCAGCTGATAGCAAGTTCGACTGTAATTATTATTTCGCTGGTGATAGCCTTGATTATTACTTATTTTGCTGCTGGTTATGTAACAAAGCCAATTTTAAATGCAGTTAACTTTGCTAAAAAAATTGCTGCTGGTAAATTAAATATTGAACAGCTACAGGTAAAATCTGCAGATGAAATTGGTGATTTAAGCAGAGCTCTTAATCTGATGCAGGACAATTTAAGGTCTACAATGACTGAAATTGATAGAATGTCACAGGATATCGCTTCTTCCAGTCAGGAACTTTCGGCTGCGGGAACCCAGCTCAGCCGTTCCGCTGAAGATGTTGGCTCCTCAGTACAGAATCTGGCCTCTGGTGCTGAAGAACAGACAGCTCAAATTACTGATATGAACCATAATATGGGAGAATTAAATGATCAAATAGAAGATGTGGAAAGTGCCGCATTTGAGATGGATCAGGCTTCAAAAATTGTGGATGAAAATATAGAACAGGGAAATAAAAAAGTTAACCTTACAATTACCAGAGTTAATGAAGTAAAGAGGGATTCTAATGAGGTGGCCAGCACAATTTCGGCTTTAGACAGACTATCAAAGCAGATTGGTGAGATTGTAGAGTTTATCGGAAATATTTCAGATCAAACAAATTTACTGGCACTTAATGCAGCCATTGAGGCTGCTCGCGCGGGAGAAGCTGGCAGAGGTTTTTCTGTGGTGGCTGATGAAATAAGAGAGCTTGCTGAAGAGTCTTCCGGGGCTACAGAGAGAATAACTAAAATTATTAATGAAATTCAGTCTGAAGTGGAAAAAGCAGTTTCTAGAATGGAAGAAAATGCGGAAACTGTAGAAGAAAGTGTTGATGCAATCAATAGTACTGAGGAAGTATTTGATCAAATAGAAGCAGCATCAGATCAATTTAGAACAATAGTTAAAAGGCTTAAAAGTAATGCTCAAAAAATGGCAGATAATAGTGAGTATCTAGAAAATTCAATGAGCGAGGTTGCTTCTGTAAGTGAAGAATTTGCTGCTAGCAGTCAGCAGGTTGCAGCAACCGGAGAAGAACAGCTAGCAGCTACTGAGGAAGTATCAAGCAGTGCAGAAAGGCTGGCTAAAATTGCTGAAAAACTGGAGGCTGATCTGGATCAGTTTGAGTTATAAAATTATTATTTATCTGGACAGAAAACAGGACTTTTTCGGCTGCTGAGAGATATACTTTGATTTTAACTTAAAACTTAATATATTTAACCGTCCTTTTCTGGGGCGGTTTTTCTTTATTAAAAATTACGGTTAAGACTAAAAAATTACAAATTAAAGAAATAAATACAGGAATTTAAAGGTCTATGAAGAATGAATATTATAAGTATTATCATTAAAATGATATTTCAGGGGTGAGTTTATGGATTCCATTATTAAATTTGAAAAAGATATAATAAATAGTTTATCTATAGGAATTATAGTAGCCAGTCAACAGGGAAAAATTATTTTTATTAATAAAGCTATTAGAGAGATGACCGGTTATAAAAGAACTGAGATCAAAACAATGGATGATTGGTATAAAAAAGCTTGTCCCGATCCAGAATATAGAAAGAAAGTAAAAGATTATTTTCAATATGATTCAGCAGATAATACCAGCGACAGAACATATAAGATAATAACTGCTGCTGGTGATCATAAATATTTTAATTTTCGTTATTCAAAATTAGAAAATGAAAAAATGCTTTTTGAGATTATAGATATTTCTCATCGAATAGCACAAAAAAGAGAGTTAGAAAACCAAAAATTAATTTTTGAAAATCTATTTACTAATTCACTTGAAGGAATTGTTTTATTAGATCAGAATCTAAAAGTACTTAATGCCAATAAAAAATTTGAAGAAATATTTGAAGTATCTAAGCCTGATATTCTTAATAAAAATATAAATAAAGTTGCTGTACCAAACATAGATGCGAATGTTTTAAAGCAAGCACAAGAAAAATTTAAGCATAACCAGGAGTGGGAAAGAGAAATTTCTTATACTGTTAATAATAAGATTAAATATTGTAATGTCCACGTTTTTGCGGTTGAAAATAAGAAGCATGGTGAGTTAATTTATGTCGCCCTGGATAATATAACAGAAAATAAAAAGAGAGAATTTGAGTTAAAGGAAGTTAAAGAAAGATTAGAGCTGGCTGTTGAGGGAGCCAATATCGGTGTCTGGGACTGGAATGTAGAAGAAGAATATATTCATTTCAATAAAAGCTGGGCTCAGATGCTGGGATATGAATATTCTAATCTGGGTAATGATCTTGATACCTGGTTGAAATTAGTCCACCCTGATGACAGGGACCAGGCTTTAAAAGACATAAGAGTTCATCTAAATGGTCAAAGCGAAGAATATTTTAATGAACACAGATTAAAAACTAAAAATGGCAACTGGAAGTGGATCAGAGATATCGGGAAAGTAACAGACAGAGATGAAAAAGGAAATGCTGTCCGAATTGTAGGAATCCATATTGATATAGATCAGGAAAAAAGAGCAGCAGAAGAAATCGAATATCTATCCAATCATGACGAACTGACAGGGCTTTATAATCGAAGATATTTTAATGAGGAATTAAAAAGACTGCATAATTCCAGGCAGTATCCAATCAGTATAATCATTGGCGATATGAATAAATTAAAAGATATTAATGATACTTATGGGCACAGTATGGGAGACAGGTATATTAAGAGAGCTGCTGAAGCTATTAAAAGAACTGTGCGAACCGAGGATGTTGTTGCCAGAATTGGTGGAGATGAATTTGCAGTCATTTTGCCAGAGACTGATTATTCGAAGGCAGATGATGTAGCAGAAAGAATTTTAGCAAGAATAGAAGAGGGAAATAAAATTGAAGATTTACCGGTACCGCTGACTATTGCTCTTGGTTATGAGACTACAGATTGCACCAATCAGAATCACAGCATTAAAAATATTAAGCGATGTTACAATAAAGCGGATCAGAGGATGTATGAGCAGAAATTTGCTGATAGATGTTGAAAATATTTTTGTCGAAAATAGTTACTTTATGACATAAAATAACTATTTAATTTTATATATCTATGTTATATAATTAACATAGGCTTGAATTTTAACTAAATATTGGGCAATATTATTGAAAAATAATGGCGCAAAGCTATGGGTCTAAGGAAATTGACATCTATGACTGCCAGGTTGCTTTTGATTTTTAAATATCAGAGTATCAAATAAATACTGGGCAATAAGTCTTTGGTATTTATTTTTTTATTTTAAAAGGAAAATTATTACTTTTATTAATAAAGATTACTGGTTAGTTATAGGTTTTATATAAATTAAAAGTGGAGAGTACAATTTATTAGCCGTATAATTTTATTTAATAAAAACATAAAAAGGGAGAGACAAAAATGTTTACAAGCCTAAAGGGAAAGATGACAATTATTATTGCTGTTATGATTTTAGTTTTGATGGTGGGGACTTCTATTGCATTTAATAATTTCATTAGCACTCTTATTCAGGATTCCACTGCTGACAGCTCTTTAAATAGTGCGGAGCAGAATGCTCAAATTATTTTTGAGTGGCTTTCTGGTTTAAAAGTTCAGATAGAGGATTTTGCGAATACAGAAAAAGTAAAATCTATGAACTGGTTAGAACAGACAGAATTTTTATCACAAATTAGCAATCCAAATATAGAATCAATTTTGATAGTTGATAAAACAGGAGAAGGTAACATTTTAAATGGGGGTACTATTAATATTTCTGACCGAGAATATTTTCGGGAAGTAATAAAAACAGAACAGCCAGCTATTTCTATACCGAGAAAAAGTAGAATTTCGGGAGATGAGGTCTTAGTTGTCGCAGCTCCCATTATTAATAACAATAAGCTGGCAGGAGTAATTGGAGGTACAGTAAAAAGCCAGTACTTACAGTCTTTAATTAAAAATATGGAGATTGATGGCTTTGGTTATGGCTGGATTATTGATCAGCAAAAACGTACAATTGCCCATCCGGATCAACAGTATATTGGTAATACAGATATTTTAACTGGCCAAACTGAGCTTCAAAATTTAACTGATAAAATGATAGAAGGGGGTTCTGGAACTGGAGAATATACATATAATGGAGTGGAAAAAGAATTAGCCTATGCCCCAGTTGGTCTCGAGGGTTGGGTCGTAGCTATGACTGCAGATGAGGACGATGTTTTAGCAGAATTAGTTACATCCCGAAATATGAGTATCTGGATTGCTGTAATTGCTTTAATTATCGGTATTATTATTAGCTATTTTATTGCCCGTTATATTGCCAACCCAATTCTTAAAGCGGCTGAGATGTCAGATAAAATTGCTGAAGGAAATTTGTCAGTTGCAGATATCAAAATAGCTAGAAAAGATGAAGTTGGAGTTCTGGCTTCCTCACTAAATAAAATGAAAGAGAATTTAAATGAAATAATAACTAAGGTTACAGCTATTGCTGAAAATCTTTCTGCCTCCAGTGAAGAATTATCTGCTTCCGGTGAGGAAGTGGCAACTGCAGCAGGTCAGGTTGGGCAATCGATTCAACAGGTTGCATCTGGAGCTGAAGAATAGTCAGCACAGGTAGAAGAAACCAGTGGTAAAATTAATGAGCTGATAGAACAGATAGAAAATGTTACATTGATGTCAGAAGATATGGAAAAACAGGCTGATAGAGTTATGAATAATATTAATGACGGTAATGATTCAATAGAAAACTCTGTCGATAGGATAGAAAATGTAAGAGGTAATACTAAAGAAGTAGCAAATACTATCAATAATTTAGGAGATCTGTCAAATAAAATTGGTGAGATAGTAGATTTAATTAACAATATAGCAGCTCAGACCAATCTTTTAGCTCTAAATGCTGCCATTGAGGCTGCTAGAGCAGGAGAAGCTGGTCGTGGATTTTCAGTTGTTGCAGATGAGATAAGGCAGCTGGCCGAAGAATCAGAGGATGCAACAAATCAGATTGGGGGACTGGTCAAAGAAATTCAGAGTGGAGTTGGTAAAGCTGTAAATAGAATGGATGCTACAGAGGAAGTAGTTAATGGCAGTGTCTCTGCAATCAGGAATACCGGTAAGGCATTTGAAGAAATTAATTCTGCAGCAGTACAATTAAGAGATTTAATTGAAAATATTAGTGAGAGGTCAGAAAAAGTAAGTGGAAATAGTAAAGATGTTGAAGCAACAATTAAAGAAATAGCTTCAGTCAGTGAAGAAGCAGCAAGCAATGCCGAAGAGGTAGCAGCTGCCAGTGAAGAACAGAGTGCCTCGACTGAAGAAATTGTAAGTGCATCCGAAGATTTAAGCAGAATGGCAGTTGAATTAACAGATTTAATCAATAAGTTTGAACTATGATAAATTTATTTCATCTTTACCACCCTTAACTTGAGTGATATAATTATAATTGAATATAATAAATCATAAAAAGGTTAAGGGTGGTAAAAGTGCTCTGTAACACACCGTGTTTTCTAAACGCGCTGGCATATAAAAGTGTGATTTTAAATGAAGATTTAGAAATAATTTTTATAAATGATGACTGGAAAGATTATATTTTAAAAAGTGAGAAAAATGTCGAGAATAACAGTATAGGATTAAACTATATTCAACTGATTAAACGACTAAATAAATCTGCTGCCGATTATTTTTCAGATATTGAATGCGGAATTAAAAATGTTATATTAAATGAAGAGGATAAGTTTGAATTAGAATATCCCGAGTATTCTCCTGCAGAAACAGCCTGGTTTAAGTTGATAGTTACTCCCTTTGCAGATGGCGCATTAATTATGCATGAAGATATTACTGATAGAAAAAATGCAGAAACTGCTTTAAAAATAAAAGAAGAACAGTATAAAACAATATTTAATAGTGCTCCTATCGGGATGCTGGTTGAAGATCCAGAAGGTAATATACTTGAAGTTAATGAAGCACTCTGCAATATGACCGGTTACAGTAAACAAGAATTAGAAGGAGATAATATTTTTAATCAGTTGGTTGGCCCAGAAAGAGTGGAAGAAGCAAAAAAAGACATTGAAATTATATTGAGTGGACAGGATTTAGAATTTAATCTTGATAATACTAATAAAAATGGGAAACATTATTATACCCATTTTAAAGAAACAAAAATTAATCTACCGGATAGTGGGACCGGTATTTTATCAATGCAGGTTGACTTAACAAGTTTGAGAATAAAGGAAAAAAAATTAGAGTTTTTAAGTTATCATGATCAGCTAACCGGGTTGTATAACAGAGCTTTTTTTGACCAGGAGCTGAAAAGGCTGGATGAGCAAGAACAGCTCCCCTTAAGCCTGGTGGTTATAGATGTAAATGGTTTAAAGATGATAAATGATGCGCACGGACATCTGACAGGAGATAAATTAATAAAAAAGGCAGCAGCTGTGCTTAAGTCAAGCTTGAGAGAGGATGATATTCTGGCCAGATTTGGTGGGGATGAGTTTGCTCTTATATTGCCTCAAACTCCGGAAAAGGATGCGGAGAAAATTATAAAAAGAATCAAAGAAAAAAGTGCGAAAGTAAAAATCAGAGACAAAAATCTTTCACTGGGTATTGGTTTTGCAACTAAAACTGAGATGAGTCAAGATATTGAAGAAATATTTAATAAAGCAGATGATAATATGTATAAAGATAAAATAAGTAAAAACAAAAACAGAGAAGAGTTTAAAAGATAGTAAAGATAATTAAAACAGTAAAAATAATATTAAATTATTAAAGCGGCTAAGTTCTTAAATTCTAAAGAGCTTAGCCGTTTATTATTTTAGATTTATAAATTTTATTTAAACTGATTATAAAAATTAGGTGCAGAGTTTAAATCTCTTTTATTAAATGTGTTGCCAGTTGACAAAGGAATTTAGATTTTAGTATCGAATATACTAATAACAATTATTATTATATTCAGGATAAGGAAAACTTATTGAGGTGGAAAAAGATGCTGGAAAATAATAAAGAGCAGAACATGCTGCTGGACACAATTGAAACACAGGTCTGGTATTTAAAGGATCCTTTTACTTATGGCAAAGCAAATCAGGCACATGCTGATTTTTTAGGTGTAGATAAGGAGGCTCTAGAAAATAAAAAATTAAATAAGGTTCTCTCTGATAAAGAAACTCAAATATGTAGTCTGAGCAATAAAAAGGTTTTTAAAGAAAAGAAAAAAATTAAGACGGAAGAATGGTTAAAAAATCATAAAGGTCAAGCAAGATTACTTGCGATAACTAAAAATCCAAAATTAAATAAAAGTGGTCAGGTGGATTATGTAGTATGTTCTGCCGAAGATATTACAGAACAAAAAGAAAGAGAATATATAGTTAAAGAGCTACATAAAATAGCTGTAGATTTTAAAGAACTAAAAAGCGAAAAAGAAATATGCGATATGACTGTAAAAGCAGCTGAGAGTCTTTTAGATTTTACCCTCTGTAATGTTATTTTAGCAAAAGGTGGGCAATTTATACCACTGGCTTCTTCCAGCAACTTTAAGCAGGAGCAGATTCCAATAACAGAAAAAAGCATTGCTGCCAGAACATTTCAGGAAGGTAAGAGTATTATAATTGATGATATTCAAAATAGTTTTGAAGCGGTGGCTATAAAAAACATTTATAAGTCAGGGATAAGTATTCCGATTGGAAACTATGGAGTTTTTCAGGCAGCAGCATCTAAAAAGAATGCTTTTAGTAAAAATGATCTGGAATTAGCAGAGATTTTAATATCACATGTTACCGCATCATTAGATAGAATATATGCTCAGGAAAGAATTAAAGAACAGAAAAATTTTCTGTCAACTATCTTAGAGGTGCAGAGCAGTCTTGTTTTATTAATAGATTCGGAGGGTAAAATTATTCGTTTTAATAAGGCCGCTGAGGAGCTTACAGGTTATAAAGAAAATGAAGTAAAAGGGGAAATTTTTTGGGATTTATTTATAAAAGAAACAGATAAAAAAGATGTTATTGACACTTTTTGTCGACTAAAAAATAAGGATTATCCCTATAAATACGAAAATTATCTGCTGACAAAAACTGGGGAAGAAAAATTAATTGTCTGGTCCAATAATGTTATTTTAAATGATGCAGATGATATTAAATATGTTGTAGCCACCGGTATTGACATAACAAAAAGAAAAAGGCAGGAAGAAAAACTAAAAGAACAAAAAGCATATTTTGAACAGCTTTTTAATAATTCTACAGAAGCAATAGTTCTTCTAGATAATAAACATCGAGTAATTAAAGTTAATAAAAAATTTGAGTCCTTATTTGGATTTACACAATCAGAACTTATAAATAAAAATATTGATGATTATATCTTACCGGAGGAATTATTAGAATCAGGACAGGAATATACTGAGGAAGTAAAAGAAGGTAAAAAAGTTGAAGGTGAGAGTCTAAGAAAAACCAAAAATGGTGATAAAATAAATGTTCATCTGCAGGGCTTTCCCATTAAATTAGAAAATGGGCAGATCGGTATCTATGGTTTATATCGCGATATTACGGAGAGAAAGAAGAGAGAAAAAAGAATAGAATATCTTTCTTTTCATGATGAAATGACAGGTCTATATAATAGAAGATATTTTGAAAATGAATTAAAAAGACTGAGCTCTTCCCGCCAGCATCCAATAACAATTGTGATTGGAGATTTGGATGGTCTCAAGATCATCAATGATACTTATGGCCATAAAAAAGGAGATGAGTATTTAGTTAATACAGCCCAAATACTAAAGGAAACTGCAAGAACTGAAGATATTATTGCTCGTATAGGTGGAGATGAGTTTGCTATGATTTTACCTGAGTCCAGATACAAAGAAGCAAAAAGTTTTTGCCAGAGATTAGAAAAAAATATTAAAGAATTTAACCAGGATAGAAACCTGGAGAAACCTTTGTCGATCTCGTTTGGTTTTGAGGTTATGATAGATGACAGCAGCAGTCTGGATAAGATCTTTAATAAAGCAGATCAGAATATGTATTTAAATAAAGGTCGAAAATAAGTAATTATTTGGAGGAATATCATAAAAAAGTAGATATTTAAATGTTTTTAGAATCTACCTTGCCAAAAAATAATATTATGGATGACTTAGGTCGGGATCTTAATACAGGATTCCGAATTTTTTAATGTCCAGAAATTCTATCTGATAGCTTTTATGATTGACAAAAATGGCTTGCAGATATTGATAGTACTTTTTTAGATTAGACAAAGATTGAAATTATAAAATAAGTAAAATTTGCAATATTTTGACTTGAATTAATATACTTATAATGGTATAATACCATATATTAACAAAATAATAGTTATTTAACAAATCAAAATAGAAAGGAGGTTGAATTTAACCGTCTGTCACACCAAACAGGAGGGATTAAATGAAGTTTAATAAAGTAGATACAAGTTTCTGGACTGACGAGAAGGTAAGGACCTGGGATAATAAAACAAAATTTGTGGCGTTATATATTTTAACAAATTTGCATAGATATTCTGAAGGACTTTATAGGTTACCCAAACACTATATTGCCGGTGATTTGTCAATTTCAATTGAAGAAGTGGAGCTGTTATTAAATAATTTGATTAGTGACGAATTTATAGCTTATGATGAAAAAAATTCAATAATTTTAATTAAAAGAGCCTTAAAATATTCTCCAATCAAAAATAAAAATCATCAAAAATCTGCTGTAAAAAAATTAAATGAACTACCTAAATCATATCTGTTTAACGTATTTTTGAATCTAGCTGAGCGGTATAATAATTCTTTTGCAAAATACTTAAGAAAAGAAATGCCAGAGTATTTTACTGGTCAAGATCCTGATTTAATGGGCGATTTCGATGCTATCAATAATGGTATTGCAGATGGCATTGATGATGCCGTTAATGATAGCATGGTTGATTCTCTAGAACTAGCTCCAGTTCCAGAACCATATCTAGAACTAGATCAATTTGATAAAATATTCGATTCCGATTGGCAGATGGAAATTATATTTATCGAAAAAAAATTTGATGGAACTAATATTTTAAAGCTAAATAATAAACCAGCAGCTAAGACAGATAGGGGTGAAATTGAAGCGGAGAAATTAACTGAAAAATTAATTAATTTAATCCTATCAAATAATTCCAGAGCGAGTGTACCAGAAAAGAACCCAGAAAATAATCGTTTTAAAAAGTGGTTAAATTCGATCGATAAGCTGCATCGACTGGGTCCTGTAGGAGCCAGAAAAAAAGAGAATAAAGGTTACAGCTGGCAGGAGATTGAAAAAATTATAGAATTTAGTCAGAAAGATGATTTCTGGAGAAGTAATATTTTAAGCGCACAAAAGTTACGAAAACAGGTGATAGTTCTGGAAAATCAAATGAAAAGGAATGGATATCGCGATCAAGCGGAAGCTAAAATAGATATGTTAGCAGAATTATATGCGGAGGCAGAAGAGGGAGGCTCAGATGATTAAAAAAGAGATTATTAAACTGCTTACTTATTTAAATCATTGTTATCCAGGAAAGTTTAAATTTCCTAAAACTTCAAAGAGAGAAAACGAAATGCTGATCGAGGTCTGGTATGATCTGCTTAAATTTTATGATAATAAGTGTGTAATCAGTGTTTTAAAAAAAATAATAATCAACAGCGGTCACTGGCCGCCTTCAGTAGGGGAGATTGTAAAGGAAGTAGAAAGAATAAAACTTCCGGCAGAAGCAAAGATTACTGCAGGTGAGGCCTGGAATTTGGTTTTAAGGGCTGTCAGAAGATATGGCTATTATAGAGCGGGAGAGGCGATGAAGTCTTTACCCCCTAAGGTCAGAGAGACTGTGGAACACTTTGGTGGTTTTACAGCAATCTGTCATAGTGACTGTAATAACAATTATGTACGCAGTCATTTTATGAAGCTCTATAAAGAAGTTAATCGTTGCCAGGAAGAATTTATGTATTTACCTGCTGCAGTTAGAGATGAGCTTCTCGAAGCAGCTCCTAGAAATGAAAAGTCAAATAGGGAGTGGTTGTTATGAAACGTGAGGAGCTGGTTGAACTATTTGAAAAAAAAGTCAGGACAGAAAGACAAATTCCTACTGCCAGAGATATAGATAAAGACCCCAGATTTCCCTCCTACAGGAAATTTAAAAAAAGTTTTGGCAGTAAAAGGATCAGACAGGCAGAAGAACTTAAAAAAATAGTTGATCAATATAAAATTAAATTTAAAATTGATGAGCTGTTCTGTAAAGACTGTAACTTTAACAAACTTGAGTGCGGCAGGAAGCTTGAAGAATGCAAAGAGCAGGGTGAGCTGTATATTAAAATTCTAAAAGGAGAATTGCAAAATCATTAAGCTGTTTCCGGTCTCTGTGTAAAAGCAGAGGCCTTATTTTTTACTGTTTAAAGTACTGATCATTATCGTTGAGTACGATCAAAGTGTCAATCGACTCTTTTAAATCTTTGATTAAGGGTTCAAATCTGACCAAAAGATAAATTGATAAAACCATTGGAAAACCATAAGTACTGATAAGATTGAATATTTCTTTCATGAGATCCTCCTTTCTGTTTTTTCTTATTTTAATTATATCATAAAAAGAAGCTGGAAAAGTTGAAAAAAAGCCGTTTTTGCTAGCTTTATCCTGGATTAGAGAATAAATTTGTCGAATTGTGGATAAAGGAAAATGTGGTTATTTATAGAAGTATAAATTTAGATGTTAAAAACTAATTTAAATTATTAATTATAGAAATAAATTGATTATATAAATAAGAAAAGTCCATTTTGAATAGGAGGAAATATTTTGTTAATATATCATGGTACAAAAACAAATTTTATGCAAGACCTAGAACAAGATACATTGGTAGATGATTTAAAAAATATAATTTATGATAAGATGAATAGGACAACCATAAAAAGTGAATTTAAATCTTGGCAAAATTCTATGCAGTATATGTATAAAGTATTAAATGATCAAGAAATACCCAATAATTCTGGTGTAGCGATTGAGTATAATATTCCTAACACTTCAAAAAGGATAGACTTTATTTTATCCGGTTTAGATTCAAGCAAAAAAAATAATACTGTAGTAATTGAGTTAAAACAATGGAGCAAAATAAATCTTGTGCACGGAAATGACGGTCTAGTAGAAACTTATACCGGTAATAAATTGAGAAGAGTTGTTCATCCTTCATATCAAGTTTGGTCATATTGTACTATGATTGAAGACTACAATTTTTATGTTCAAGAAAATGATATTCAGCTAAATCCATGTGCATATCTTCATAATTACCCAAAGAAAAAAAACGATATTATAGAACATAATCTTTATCAAGACTATATAGAAAAAGCACCAGTTTTTGCAAAAGGGGATATTCCAAAGTTACGAAAGTTTATTAAAAAATTTATTAAATATGGTGATAATAAAAAGACATTATATTCCATTGAAAATGCAAAAATTAAACCATCAAAAAGCCTTCAAGACTCGCTTGTGAGTATGTTAGATGGAAATCAAGAATTTATAATGATAGATGAACAAAAGGTAGTTTATGAAGAAATTATGGAACTAGCAAAAAAATCTAAACAAGATGGGAAGAAAAGGGTTTATATTGTTGAAGGAGGTCCTGGAACTGGCAAATCTGTTGTTGCAATAAATTTGCTTGTTAATTTAACTAACAAAGAACATTTTTGTCAGTATGTATCTAAAAATAGTGCCCCCAGAAATGTATATACTGCTAAGTTAACGGGTACAAGAAAAAAGACACATATTAATAATCTATTTACTGGTTCCGGTAGTTTTAAAGATATTGATGAAAACATGTTTGATAGTTTGATTGTTGATGAAGCTCATAGATTAAATGAAAAATCTGGATTTTATTCTAATGAGGGAGAAAACCAAATAAAAGAAATAATAAATGCTTCAAATTTCAGCGTGTTTTTTATTGATGAAAATCAAAGGGTACATATTAAAGATATAGGAAATGTTGAGGATATTAAAATGTGGGCAGAAAAATTTAATGCTGATATTTATGAAAATGAATTAGTATCACAATTTAGATGTAATGGATCAGATGGTTATTTGGCTTGGTTAGATAATACCCTTGAAATTAATGAAACAGCTAACTTCACATTAAAAGATGTTGATTATGATTTTAAGGTGTTTGATGATCCTCAAGAATTAAGAGATAAAATTGTTTTTTTAAATGATAGTGAAAATAATGCAAGGATTTTAGCTGGTTACTGCTGGAATTGGCCTAAAGAAGGAAAAAGTAATCCTAATTATCATGATATAAAAATTGGAGATTTTGAAATGAGTTGGAATTTAAATGACACCAGTACTTATGCAATTGATGAAGGTTCTATTCATCAAGCAGGTTGTATTCATACTTCACAGGGCCTAGAATTTGATTACGTTGGAGTGATTATTGGAGAGGATATGAGATATGAAGATGGTAAAATAGTTACTGATTATAATCAAAGAGCTACATATGATAGTTCTATAAGAGGTCTTAAAAAAATGGCTAAATCTAATCCTAAAAAAGCTGACAAAATAGCAGATGAAATAATTAAAAATACTTATAGAACATTAATGACCAGAGGAATGAAAGGCTGCTATATTTATTGTGTTGATAAAAATCTACAAAAATATTTTAAAAAAATGATGAATTAATAGGAGGAAATATGAAAGATAATATTAGTGATTTAGAGAAAGTAGTAAAAGACTTCTGTGAGGAGCGTGATTGGGATCAATTTCATAATCCAAAAGATTTATCTATTGGAATTTCTACGGAAGCAAATGAATTGTTAGAAATCTTTAGGTTTAAATCAAAAGAAGAAATTGAATATATTATGAATAATACAAATAAAAAAGAAAAAGTAGAAAATGAGCTTGCAGATATAATGTTCTTTATATTAAGATTTGCTCAAATGAATAATATTGATTTAGAAAATATATTAAAAAGAAAAATTAAAATAAATAGTCAAAAATACCCAATAGATTTAGCTAAAGGAAACAACAAAAAATACAACGAATTATAATTTAATTTTATTCATTATTTTAGTTTCTTTAAATGACTAAATATAAATCTTTATAAATAATCATTTTGAGATATAAATTTGGAAAAATTATCGAAGTTTTATTTATTTAATCAGAAATATGAGTGAAGCCAAGAAAAGAACAAATTTGAACAAAAAATAAAATTACTTTTTATGATGTTCTTAAAGTTAATAAGCCGCTGTAAAAATTATGGATAATGAAATATTAAAGAAAATTGCTGTAGAATTAGCGTAAACTATCAGAAACATTAAAACTATTGACTGGAATTCTCGTAAAAGTGTAAGAGCTAAGATGAAGGTGAGATCAGAAGGCTGTTAAGAAAATATAATTATCCACATGATAAACAAAAAAGCTATTGATACTGTGATGGAACAAGCAGAAAAGATATGTGATAGTTAAGTTGGTTTTATAAGTTAAGAATTTAATTTTTATAGAAAGGATTGAATATAATGAGAAATAAAGTCACCGGTTTTGTCGCATATAGTTCTTCTCCACCTGCAATACCTGAAACATTTAGAACGTTTATTGTAAATGTAAACAAGAATAATATTATTAATTTAGTGGGTTGGGAATCTTTAAAAAATGATGGGAATTTAATAATAAATTCGATTATTAATAAAATTAAACAATCAGACTTATTTATTTGTGACATTACTACACTTAATCATAATGTATTGTTTGAACTTGGTTATGCAATTGCATTAAAAAAGAAGATTTGGATACTTTTGAACCCCAATTTAAATAATACCATAAGTAAATTTAAGAAATTCAAATTACTATCTACAGTGGCATATGTAAGTTACAGTAATAGTAATGATATAATTGAGAACTTTTATAGTAAAGAGCCATATAATGATTTAAATAATACATTATTTAATGATATTATAAAAGATAGCATTTTGAATTCCAAAGAAGAAAATTTATTATATTTAAAAAGCAAAATAGATACTGAATCATCTATTAAGCTTTCTAGGCTTATTGACAGTTATGATATTCCTACATTAGTTGATGATCCATTAGAGGTGCCTAATCAAACATTATCATGGTATTTGCAAAAAATATATAATTCGCAGGGGATTATTTCACATTTTCTTGGATTAGATCATATAGGAAACGAGCTTCATAATGCAAAAGTTTCTTTTGTTTCAGGTATAGCATATGGTTTAGGTAAAGAAATGTTAATGTTAGCTCATTCCCCTTATGAATCTCCTATAGATTATAAAGATATTTTAAAACAACATGAAACAGCATCACAATGTGTAAAATTAGCTGAAAATTGGTTAGATAAAATAGAAAATGAATTTAAAGTAACAAACTTAAAACAAAAAGAAAATTTAAAGAAAAATAAAGACCGTACCAAACTACAAAAGATTGCCTTAGGTGATTATATAGCAGAGAATGAATCTGGTAACTTATCTAATTATTTTGTAGAAACTGCTGAGTTTAAAGAGGCATTTAATTCTCAAAGGTCAATATTTATTGGTCGTAAAGGGGCTGGTAAAACAGCAAATTTATTTATTTTATCAAAAAAACTAAAGAGTGATAATAGAAATCTTGTTTGTGTAATAAAACCTGTGGCTTACGAATTAAATGGAATAATTCGTATGTTAAAACAGCCTATACCTAAATCCGAAAAAGGATTTTTAACCGAAAGTTTTTGGAAATATTTAATTTATACTGAAATAGCCAAAAATGCTTATGAATTATTGGATAATAAACCAAGCTATTATCATAAATCACAGATTGAAAAAGATTTTTTAAGCTTTATAAAAGAAAATAAAGAATTAATATTACCTAAGTTTTCTATAAGGTTAGAAAAAGTTGTTGAACAGCTTCAAGATTTACATAAAGATAATTCTTCTAGTAAACAGAGATTAAAAATTAGTGAAAATTTACATTCAAACATTATTAATAAAATACGTAGCCAGTTAGGAGAATTGTTGAATGACAAAAATAAAGTTGTAATATTGATTGATAATCTAGATAAAAATTGGTCTTCAGAACTCGATCTGCCAACTTTCAGTAAACTGTTGTTAGCTTTGTTTGATGTTAGTCAGAATATTATTAGAGATTTTGATAAATCAGATCATTGGCGTAAGCATGTTAATTTGTCTTTAATTATTTTCTTAAGAAGAGATATTTTTAATCAAATAATTAATTTTGCTCCTGAAAAAGATAAAATATCATATAAAAAAATTATTTGGAATGATCCTGAATTATTATTGCGTGTTTTAGAGGAAAGAATAATTTATTCTAATAATAGTTCTACTTTAAATTTTTCAGATGATTTATGGAATAAATATTTTTGTAATAATGTGGATGGTTTGAACACAAAGACTTATATAGTAAATTCAATACTTCCAAGACCAAGAGATTTGATATTTTTTGCAAAAGAATCATTTAATAATGCTATTAATAGAAATCATACTATTGTTAAGGAAGAAGATATTTTGGATGCTGAAATGGAATATTCTCAACATGCTTTAGAGTCTATAATTGTTGAGGCGGGAGATAGAATTGAAAATTTTGAAGATTTATTATATGAATTTTTAGGATCAAATGAAATTATTACTGATAAAGAAATTACTCAAATTATTAATTCTGTCGGACTTAAAGACAATCAAAAACAAATTGTAATTGATCTTTTATGTGAGCTTTGTTTTTTAGGGATAGAAATAAAAGATGGAGAATATAAGTTTTTATATGATGACAAACAAAACAAAAAGTATAAAGTAATGGCGAGAAAAACTGCAAGGCAATCAGAAGACGAAATTAGAAAATATAAAATAAATAAGCCATTTCATGCATATTTAGAAATTAAAAGTTAAATTTAGGTTGTCTAATTAGAGGACACAGTGAAAGCAATTTTTTAAAAAATTATTAGATTTAGATCCAAATAGAAAGCGTTCGATGAATTATACTATTGGTTAGGAAAATCATATGAAATTCCATTTTCTTTAATTAAAGAGTCTGACAGTTGGAAAGTCTCCCAAATATTAGTATATATTTTCCTATCTATCCTCCAATTTGCCGTACACTCACAGGTGAAGACTGATACTACCTACCTGTAGTAATAGATCATTATTCAAATAAAGTGGCTGACTTCTGGTCGATTAGTAAAAGAATGACCAGATAGCTTCTCATAGATGCTCTTAACATGGGAATTAAAAATATAAACCAGAAAAGGGTTTAGTTTTTCATTTTGATAAAGGCAGTCATTATGCAAGTCATGACATGCAAAAAGAACTATGGAAAAATGGTATGAGTCCTCAATGAACTGTAAAGATAATGGTAAGTGTGTTTACCATTATAGAGAGCAGCGGTTCTTTTAATATTTAAGCCTTTCTAATTTATTTTCAAAGATACTTGCTGTCATCTTGCAGTTTAAATCAGTAAAAATACCTGACACTATTACTAATATTGGAGAATATACTTTTAGTGATAATGATTTAACAGCAATAGAAATGCCTGTTGGTATTGTTTCTATAGGTGATCGAGCATTAAATAATAACAATTTAAGATCAATAAAAATACCCGATACCGTTACCTCTATTGGAGATTATGCTTTTATAAGTAATAACTTAAAATCAGTGAAAATACCAGATGGTATATTTGTTGACGGCTTTAAATTTGATAGTGATGTTGAATTTAACATAATAAATTATTAATATCAATCCAGTTAATTACTATTATTGAAGCTGCATTGAGAACTATAATTTTTTTATTAATATTTTAATAGATATCTTTAAAGAGTCCAGCAAATCAGGTTTAGGAGTGCTGGGAGACATTACTATTGGCGGAGGAATAGAAAGAGTAGCTAAGTTATCTGATTCACTTGCTTTACTTTATGATAATGGAGCTAAGAATGTATTAGTTCTTATTGCTAATGCTCCGGATATGGAAAATTTAAATCCTGAGTTACTAATCCGCTTTTTTTGTTAATGACCAGAAGTTGTTGGAGAAGTCAATTGTGGAGGAGTAAATTGATATGAAAATTAAATTATTTAATATTTTATGAAGTTATTTGACTTAAAAGTAATTTATTAGAAAGAAAAATATTTAAAAAGGAGCAATTTAACTATGGAAATAGAACTTTTTGAAGAAGAAAAAATTGACTTTGAAGAAATTGATTCAGCTGAAGAAATTGATGTCAGTAATAGGGAAATTAATGAGAAATATAAAAAAGGTGAAGTAAGAATAGTAACTGAACAAGCTAGATATCCTTTGAATACTATTGTTCCATTATTAAAGAGTGAAAATTATATTTTAAATCCGGAATTTCAACGTAGGCATAGATGGGATAAAATAAAGAAGTCTCGCTTAATTGAATCATTTATTATGAATGTACCAATACCACCTATATTTTTATATGAAGTAGATTATTCCGTTTATGAGGTAATGGATGGTTTACAAAGATTAACTGCTATTTATGAATTTTACCAAAACAACTATGAGTTGGATGGATTGGAAGAGTGGGAAGAATTAAATGGCTCATATTATAAAGACTTACCTGAACAAATTCGTAAAGGTATTAATAGAAGATATATATCTTCTATTATTTTATTACAAGAAACTGCAAGAGATAAGGATGAAGCACAAAGATTAAAACAATTAGTTTTTGAAAGAATTAACAGTGGTGGTGTAAACTTAGAACGACAAGAAACAAGGAATGCGTTATATAATGGAAAATTAAATCAATTATGTATTGATTTGTCTAGTAATAAATATTTATGTAAGATGTGGAATATTCCTGAACATAACTCAGGTGACATTAATAATGTTTCGCAAGAATTATTAGAAAATAGATTATATAGAAAAATGGAAGATGTAGAATTAGTATTACGGTTTTTCGCATATAGACAAATTGATAAGATGAAAAATGCAACAAATACAAATGATTTTTTAGATTATTTTTTAATAGAAGGAAATTCTTTTGATAAAAATATAATTAATAATTATGAGAAAATATTTGAAGATACTATTAAACTTGTTTATGATATTTTAGGAGAAAATGCTTTCTGCCTTTATCGAGAAAGACAAGGAGATTGGAAGTGGTATAACCGTCCAACTAAAGCTGTATATGATCCCTTGATGCAAGTTATGAGTCAGTATTTAGATTTCGCTGAAGTGCTTGTGGAGAAAAAAGAAACGATTAATATTGAACTTGCTGATTTTTATAAGGAAAACTATGATGATTTTGGAGGTCGTAATACAAATAAAAATCATGTAACTAAAAGAATAGAATTATTAAGTGATTTTGTTAAGCAATATATTGAGGAAGATAATAATGAGGGGTAATTTAAATGAATTTATTAATGGTTTAGAAAAATTAAGAGATTATATATCAGGAGTTAAATTACAAAATGAATTATTGGCTAGTAATTTAGAAAAAAGAGAACACTGTGAAATTCATAATTTAATCGAAGATATTAAAGAACATCACATGAAGTTTAGAACAAAAAAAGTTTTTGAATATAATACGATCATTATTTCATTATATGGTTTTTTTGAAAGATATTTAGAGGAAATTATTAAAGGTTATTTAAATGAATTAAATACTATAATTGATGATTTCTCAAATTTACCTAATACAATTTCAGAAAATCATCATGATTTATCAGCTCAATTATTACGTAATATTGAACTTCCAAAATACCAAGGAGTTATTTCAAAAAATGAAATAATAAAAAATCTATATTCTTGTATAAATAATGATGAATTTAATTATAAGATTAATTTAGAAGCTTATACTTATCATTCATCTAATTTTAGACATGAAGAAATTAATAGATTTTTTTCTAATATTGGAATAAACAATATTTCACATTTAGTTAAACAAGAAAGCATGTTTAAAAAATATATGAATAATAATTATCCAGAAATTAATTTATCTAATACTAGAGACAAAATAGTTTTTAATAAGTTAGATGATTTGGCTAATAGAAGAAATGATGTAGCTCATGGATCAGTGGGCCAAATACTCAATTTGAACTTATTGTTAGAGTATATAGATTTTTTAGAAGTTTATGGGAATGCATTGTTTAATGTATTATATGATAAAGTTCTTTCTTATGAAGTAAAACATAATTCTGTAAAATTAAATTCACCAATTAAAATTTATGATAATAAAATTATTATACTTGAATTAGAAAATATTAAAATAGCTGTAGGTGATAAAATTATTGCAGAAAGAAATAGTAATTATCCCAAATATTTATATGGTAATATCAAAGAATTGCAAATAGATGGTGAAAGTTATCAAATGATATCAGAAGAGAAAAGCATTAATATTGGAATGGAAATAAATTTTAAAGCAAAGGAAAACCAAATTTTTTATTTGAATAAGTAGTATTACATTAAATTTAACTTCTGATAATATGTATTGGAGAGTCTGCTGTCGCTCTATGCTAATTCATTCTAAAATGGTAGTAGTGTAAATGATAACCTTAAACTTCAGGAATATTATCTGTAACCCAGAATAACACAACAGGAGGAAAATTTTATGCTTGAAGTATTTGATCAATTATATAATGATATTTCTTTAGGAAATTATAAAAGTTTTATTATTGAAAAATTTTATTTAAAAAACAACTATTATTGCACAAGAGTTTTTTTTACAAAACAACATATTGAGAAGAGCTATGAAATAGAAAGTAAAATTAATGATGTTAAAATAAATAAACAAGTAAATCAAATTTGGAATTATTTTAACAAAGACATAAATAAATATAATAGTTTAAAAGATAATTTTACAAAATTAATTAGAGAAAATCATAAAGTAAAAATTATCGATCCAGCTAAACATGGTAGTAGTCCCTTATGGTATTTAAAAAAAGATTTAAATGTAGGAGCTAAATTGATAATTATCTATAATAAAAAGTTTGAAAAATATTTTAATGAAAATTCAGTAAAAACAATTGATTCAGAAAAACCATTTGATAAAAGAGATGTAATTTTTGATGAGACAGGTTTTTCATTAAAACTTCCTTTTTTAGAAAGAAGTTTAATTTTTATTTTACCTTATGAAAATGCTTCAATCAAAAGATGGAAAATATATAAAAAGGAAGAAGGATGGGAAGGAGTTAAGTGTACAATTAATTTCAGAAGATTTCTTCATCCCTTTCCTAAGTTTAAATTATCTTGTAAGTTATATAATAAGAAAAAGAATATGTTCTATGAAAATAATTTTGAAATAAAAAATGATGATAAACTTGTATATAAGATATTTCCTCCAAAAGAAAAGGCTCAAGAAATTTATAAAGTTGAGGCAAAACTATATGAAAATGATAAATTAATTGATAATTATACTGGTAATCCAGTTAGAGAAATAAAAATTAATGTAGACTTATCTGGAGATGGTATAAATGGCACAAATTAAATTGGCCATATGTCAAATCCCATTATTACTAGAAAAAAACACGAGAAAAATTTATAATCTTGAAGCACATGTTGAAAAAGTTGAAGCTTGCTTAAACTTTGCTGAAAATAAAGAAATAGATTATATTATTTTTCCTGAATATTCTTTTGATCCTGTAATGACTGATGTATATTTGTCAAAATCAAACAATATGACTATTATAGGAGGATCTTACATATCAGAAGATAATTATAATGTTACAGTAATAGCTAAATCGGGAGAAATATATTCTTACAATAAAATTAATTTGTCACCATATGAAAATTCAATTATTCAAGGAAATAAGTTGAATTCTGGTGACGATTATAATTTATATTTACAGGGGTCTCAAGATGTTAAGTTTGGTGTCTTAACTTGTTATGATTATTATGAATTATCAAGAAATGTTGCTGAGCAGGAACTTCCTGATGGTTCTCTAATTGATATTATTTTTTCACCAACTTGTAATAACAATCCTGGGCTTTTTCATGATGAAGCCAATGCAACTCATCATCGTAGAGATAACTATTATTCTATCATATGTAATGTTTCCTCTTTAAAGAAAATAGATGGGAGTAGTGGTAGTATAGTTAGTCATGATTATTATGGTGGTAGTAGTATTTTTGGATTATATGAATCTGTTATTAAAGAACAGTTAGTAGAATTGGAATTAAGCGATACTAATTATATAAATATGATTTTAAATTTGAAAGAGGGGAATAAAATATTAGTTACATCCTTAGAAGTACCCTACTATATGCACAGAAGAAGATCAAGAGAATATACTGAAAACCCTTCATCTATTGAACTATTTGAAATAAATGAAAATAACACTTTTGATCAGCAATATTAAATACAAATCTAAACGCCGGAAAACAATATATTGCCGGTTCTGATATTGCAGCTTTCAAACTTATTAGATAAAGAAAAGAGCTATATAAGTTTAATTCAATTTTTATCCAGCAAGTATGTTGATAAAGATTATGGTTTGCAAAAATTATAATCATTTAAAAGATCTTTCTATTTAATCAAGGGTAATTGTCTTAAGAGTCGTTAATCCTGTTAATTAAATTAAGTTAAATATACAACTAATCATACAAACGTTTGTTAATGATCTTGTGGTATGATATATTAATATATATATATAATGATTTAAGAATTTAAATAGGAGGGTTATCGATGGGCAAGTTACTAATGACGCTTAGGGAAAGAACTTTACTGATGAATAGTGAAACTATTAAAGATTATGGAAAATTAAAAAAACTCATTGAAGAAAGGCCAACTATTAAAAGAGCAGAAGCGAAAAATTTAGATTTAAAAATGCAAACTTTTTTCAGAAATATGTATTCTAAAGTTCTAAAACAAGCAGCTTCCGAATGGAGTAGTAACTCAGCCCATCCTGTAGATGTTATAATTGATGAAGAAAAAACAATTCAATGCCAATTATGCCATCAACCAATTAAGAATATTTGTTATATTGTAAATAAGATAAATGAAAACGAATTAATTGTAGGATCAGATTGTGTAAAGAATTTTGAAATGAATTTAGGTAAGCCTATTGAAAAATTATTAGAAGATATGTTAAAAACAAAAAGACTTACTATTTTAAATGAAAGTTGTAATAATATAGAAGATATTATTAATACGTGGGAATATACTTTAGAAAATTTTGATGTTTTAATACCTGGTTATTTAGAGAAAGAATATTTAGAATTAGGCACTCAAATTAAAAAAAATTATAATAATTTTATTGAGAAGAAAAATAAAAAGAAAAATGAAGATATTATTAAGACAATTGAAGATTTATTAGAAAAAAGAGAAATTTTGATAAAAAAGTTAGAGAATTATGTAAAAGATCATAAAAATGACAAATATGTTGTAACTAGGTCAATGGTTAAGTGGTTAAAACAGAAAAATAAACATAAGGTAATAAAATGGTTGAAAAGCACCGGTAAAGTAGGTATGAAAACTGCTCATAGGATTGGTGAAGATAATTATCTACAATCATTAGTGGACGATTTAAATTTAAAACTTAAAAACACTAACATAAAAATAATTAATTTCACGCCAAATTATAAGGGGAGAAAAGGTTATATTTATCAATATCAAAACAATCTGAAATTATTTTGTAGCTATAGTAATTTTTTATTAGAAAGCTCTTGGATGATTTTTAATGGCTCTTTAAACGAAGATTATGATGAGATGAAAAATAATTTATTAAGCCACAGTATTCCACATCAGGATTCTTACCAGATGGTTACTAATATGTTATTCAATATTATCAAAAAATTAAAATTTTCTATTCATTTATTTGATAAAGATTTTGATCAGTTATTCATTTATAATAATGAAACAGATAAATATTTTATTATGGATAATTTCAGTTCATTCATTAATAAAAATTTAAACTTGAATTCGGCAAGTAAAAATACCGAATCCCGTTATGATAGTCTTTAAACAGTAAATCTAGTTCAAATTTTTTTGAATAAAAAAATAGAATC